>JANNCY010000133.1:0-21768 GCA_031387085.1 Flavobacteriales bacterium
TCCTTCGTCGGGCACGAGGACATTATTGTCCGAACTGGCGAAGCAATGACAAAACTGGGTAAAAACATTTATCTTTCCTTTCACATAACTCTACAACAAAACTACTACTTTTGTACTTTTGTAAATCAAAATAAAATTCCAAATGAAATTGAAGGTTGTTTCCCTACTCTTGTTTGCTGTTCTGATACTGTCGTGCCAAAACGATAATCAGGAACGCGTTGCAGAACAAAAAAAGGAAGCTAAAAAAAGAGAGGTTATTTTTAATAACATCAATGCTGCGTGGCAGTTTAACATTCCAGGTATGGAATCGGGAGCACAAGCCGTTGCTACGAGCTGGACGGAATGGCGCAATTTTGTCAATGAAATTAATCTAAAACCCAAAAGTACCATCGGTGCGTTTCAGAGAAAAGCCGAAACGCTTTCTAAAAAAGCAACTGATTTACATAATAACATTCCGTTTAAATACAATTTACCTGCTATACGAAGTCGTATTTCGGTGCTCATTACCAAAATAAAAACTCTGGATTTGTTCATTCATCTGAATCAAATTCCCGATGAAAAAGTGATTTCCATTTTAAAAGAAACCAATATAGAAATCATTTCTTTGCAAATGCAAATGCAGGAAATCATACAAAAAAGTTTAATTCCGATGGAAGAATACGAATCCGATATCATCCGGATGAAAGATACAAGCCGTGCCATTCCGAATGCAAAAAGTGATATAAATACACCAAAAGTTGAGTAAATCGACCGTTCTTTCTGTTTATGAAAAATCGGCAAAAGTAAACTTCATTGCCGATGCCCTTCAAAAACAAAATGCTAAACTTTCTATCAGAGGTTTGGTGGGATCATCGTTGTCTATTGTCATCAAAACCGTATTCGAAAAAACCGATTTGCCGTTTCTTATTTTGTTTCAAGATAAGGAAGAAGCCGCGTATTTTCTGAATGATTTAGAGCATTTGATTAACGGCCAAGATGTATTGTTCTATCCAAGTTCGTATCGAAGACCGTATCAAATAGACGAAACCGACAACGCTAATGTGCTGCTTCGTGCGGAAGTATTGAACCGCATCAATTCGCGAAAAAAACCATCGATTATTGTTTCGTATCCCGAAGCGATTTTCGAAAAAGTAGTGACTCGAAAAGAGCTCGAGAAAAACACCTTGAAAGTTTCGGTAGGCGACCAAATTTCGATTGACTTTATCAACGAAGTCTTGTTTGAATACAACTTCAAACGTGTAGACTTTGTGTCGGAACCAGGCGAATTTTCGGTGAGAGGTGGAATTGTAGATGTCTTTTCGTTTTCCAATGATAATCCGTATCGAATTGAATTTTTTGGGAATGAGGTCGATAGCATTCGAAGTTTTGATGTCGCCACTCAGCTTTCCATCGAAACCCAAAAAAAAATCAATATTATTCCGAATGTAGATAATAAATTGTCGAATGAATCACGGGAGAGTTTTCTGCAATACATCAACGAAAAAACGGTTTTAGTACTTCAAAATACGGAAATCCTTTTGTCACAATTGGACAAACTTTTTGAGAAAGCCAACGAGGCATTTGGCAAACTTCCGAAAGAAGTGAATCATGCCACTCCCGACGAATTGTTCATCCACAGCAAAACCTTTTTAAAAAAAGCACTCGATTTTTCTATTATTGAAATTGGGAGTACTACTACTTTTAAAGTCGATACTGCCATCGAATTTCACACGCATCCGCAACCTTCCTTCAACAAACAGTTTGATTTGTTGCTCAATAATCTGAATGAAAATCACTTTAACGGAATTAAGAATTATTTGTTCTGTTCGAATGAAAGTCAGGCAAATCGTTTTCATGATATTTTTGAAAGTATCGACGAAGAAAATAGCGAAGACATCCGCAAACAATACAAAACTATTGTCTTCCCAATTTATCAGGGATTTGTAGACGAGGAAAACCAAATTGCCTGTTATACCGATCATCAGATTTTTGAACGATATCATAAATTCAGCATCAAAAACGGCTATTCGAAAAAGCAAACGCTGACGTTAAAAGAACTCACGACTTTGGCTGTGGGCGATTACGTAACACACATCGATCACGGAATTGGTAAATTCGGTGGTTTGCAGAAAATACAAGTCGAAGGCAAAACGCAAGAAGCAATTAAGATTGCTTACGCGGATAATGATATTGTATATGTGAGCATTCACTCGTTGCACAAAATCTCAAAATATACAGGCAAAGACGGAGTTCCTCCAAAAATCTACAAATTGGGTTCGGGTGCGTGGAAAGCGTTGAAACAAAAAACAAAAGCGCGTGTCAAACACATTGCGTTCAATTTGATTCAGTTGTATGCGAAGCGAAGATTAGAAAAAGGATTCCAATATGCACACGACAGCTATTTGCAAGCCGAGTTGGAAAGTTCATTTATTTATGAAGATACGCCCGATCAAATTACAGCAACTCGCGATGTAAAAGCCGATATGGAAAGCGATCGGCCGATGGATCGTTTGGTATGTGGTGATGTCGGATTTGGTAAAACCGAAGTAGCGATTCGTGCTGCTTTTAAAGCTGTAGACAACGGAAAACAAGTCGCTATTTTAGTGCCGACAACTATTTTGGCGTACCAACATTACAGAACTTTTACCGAGCGTTTGAAAGACATGCCAGTTACGATAAACTATTTAAACCGATTTAGATCTGCCAAGCAGAAAAGTGAAACCTTACAAGATTTGGCATCTGGAAGAGTCGATATTATCATTGGCACACACCAATTGGTGAGCAAAGATGTAGTATTTAAAAATTTGGGTTTGTTGATTGTTGATGAAGAGCAAAAGTTTGGCGTGAATGTCAAAGACAAACTCAAAACGATTGCCGCGAATGTGGATACGTTGACATTAACAGCAACGCCAATTCCGAGAACCTTGCAGTTTTCGCTGATGGCAGCAAGGGATTTATCGGTTATTACAACGCCACCACCGAATCGTTATCCGATAGAAACGCAAGTGATTCGTTTTAGTGAAGAGGTCATTCGTGATGCAATTTCGTATGAGATTCAAAGAAACGGACAAGTGTTTTTCATCAATAATAGAATTGAAAATATTAAAGAAGTTGCCGGAATGATACAACGCTTGGTTCCCGATGCTCGTGTCGGAATAGGTCACGGACAAATGGAAGGCAAGAAATTGGAAGAATTGATGTTGGCGTTTATGAATGGCGAATTCGATGTTTTGGTTGCTACAACCATTATTGAAAGTGGTTTGGATGTTCCGAATGCGAATACGATTTTCATCAATAATGCGAATAATTTTGGATTGTCCGATTTGCATCAAATGCGTGGACGGGTAGGAAGAAGTAATAAGAAAGCCTTTTGTTATTTTATTACGCCGCCATTTTCGTCGATGTCGTCGGAAGCACAAAAAAGAATCAATGCTTTGGAGCAGTTTAGTGAATTGGGAAGCGGCTTTAATATCGCCATGAAGGATTTAGAAATACGTGGTGCTGGGGATTTGTTGGGTGGAGAGCAAAGTGGATTTATTAATGAAATCGGATTTGACACCTATCAGAAAATCTTAAATGAAGCGATTGATGAATTGAAAGAAAATGAGTTCAAAGACTTGTATCAGGAAGAAAATGATATCGAAACCAAAGAATATGTAAAAGATTTACAGATCGATACCGATTTTGAATTGTTGTTTCCAGACGAATACATTAACAGCGTTTCGGAGCGATTAACTTTATACAACGAATTGAGTAATATCAAAAACGAAGAACAATTACTTCAATACGAACAAAAACTGATTGACCGTTTTGGTGCGTTGCCAAAAGAAGCGATTTCGTTACTCAACAGCATTCGTATTAAATGGAAAGCCACGCAAATCGGAATCGAGAAATTGGTGTTGAAACAAGGCAAAATGATTGGGTATTTTGTAGGAGATCAACAAAGTGATTTTTACCAATCGAACCGCTTTTTGAAAATGGTGCAATTCGTACAAATGCACAGCAATTTGTGCAAAATGAAAGAAAAGGAAACCAAAAACGGTTTGCGTTTGTTATTGACTTTTGAAAATGTCAGAAGTATTAATAAAGCTTTGGAGTTGATTAATCAGATTTAAGGAAGCATAAACCGTTTAATTTGATGTGCCAATTCCGTTGTGTCAATTCTCTCCATCGGATGTATCGTGTTTGGCATCACATACAATTGGGCGTTGCTCATTTTTCGATGGGCATTTGTAGTTTCTTCAATACTTACCATTACATCTTTATCGCCAACAGAAAGCAAAATAGGAGTGGATAATTGTTCCAAATCACTAATCTTTAAAGGAGAGTTTTTTCCCAAATCGAGCATCATTTGTGCTGTTTTTTGCATCAGAATTTCCCAATTATTTCCGTGAAGTAGTTCTAAAGCTGCAGCATATTTAGGTACTTTTTCTTTAATAATTGTCGGATTTAACATAGCAGTTTCTTTTAAAGCGCCTTCAACCGTCCAATTCAATTTGGTGGCTAACGTATACAGCTTGGTTACTTTTTCAGGAAAATGTTTCGCTAAGTACAATCCGACAAAACCACCCATACTATAACCAAATAGCGCTATTTCATTAATGTTGTTTTGGTTTAGATAGGCGATTACTTCTTCTGCAAAATTAGGTATAGTGAAATCACGAGTTGGAATTTCACTTCCACCATGACCTTCAAAAGAAAGGGAATGTATTTCAAAATCATTTTGTAATTCATTCGCAAGTGGATGTAGACTATGAGCGCTTCCCAAGGCACCGTGGAGTAGGAGTAATTTTTGCATGGATATAAAAAATAAAAAAACCGAACTTTATTTTAAAAAGGTCGGTTTAAATATACTAAAATAGTAGGAATTAGTTTTTCAATATTTTAAAATTTACTTCCTTATCACCTTCAAATTTTAATTTAAAGAAATACGTTCCAACTGCAAATGGAGTAATGTCAACAATCGTATTTAAATCGTTAATGTTATTTTTAAAGAGTAATTGACCTGTAACGTTGTATACTTCAACTTGCGTTATTTCTGATTTAGAGGAAATACTAACGTTGCCATTAGTTGGATTAGGGAAATAGGAGAAATCGATATAATCGTTGCTTTCTTGCCCTAATGTTCCTATACAGCTGATTGTTGCATTCCACCCTGCGGCAACAACACCAACATCGGAATAAAATCTAAAAGTTAATGCACCACTTACATCCGTTGCGGTATAAGGTGAAGGAATAGTAGTCCCAGTTAGTCCTGCGCCTAAAGTTAAATCAGGATACGTTTCATCTGGTCCGTCAAAAATGTACAAATAATCATAATCAGCTTCTAAATTAAAAGAAGTAAATGTTACTTTTATTTTTAAACCAGGACCCGTAGGCATCATTGTTCTAGTCCAAGACTCGAAATCAGTATAATTTCCGGTAGCACCTCCAGTATCGGTGAAAGGTAGGCCAGAACAAAAATTATTGGTGGTTGTAGCAAATATTTGCACTCTATTAGTTGGTGTTAAACCATTGCAAATAGGTCGTACTCGAATTTTGTAATAGGTATTTGGACTTAATCCAGACATGGAAAAACTATTAGTGAAAACGGTATTCCATACAATTGCTGTAGAAGCGAAAGGCGTTACGGAAACTTCCCAAGTGGTTTGTGAAGGGTTTAAATCGACCCATGTTATTGCTACCGAACTTGTTGTGACGTTGGTTGTGTTAATTGCAGAAATCATATTAATACACGTATTGATACAATCAAAACTCAAGCAAGTGCCGCCATTTACAGCATTTAAAATCGCTTGAGTTGGCTGTGGGCCGAAACCATTCGCCAGATTAACTCCAATACCATTAATTAAATGACAATAGCTCATAAGTGTTCCGCCTACACCTGAAGCCGGAATTGGTCCGTTCGCGCAACTTCCTTCATGATATCCTGCTTGTTGACCACAACCATCAATTGCGGTGTTGTTACCATTCCAAGCACAAGAATGAGTGTGTCTTGAACCTAATAAGTGACCAAATTCATGGGTAATAACATTTATAGTCCAAGAATAAGTTGGCACTGTATTATAGCCAAAATTGACATCCGAATAGCTATAATTATTTTGAGAACAAAGTCCGCCTATTGTTACAGCAACCCCTCCAAGTCCGCCAGGATCAATTCCAACCAATTGTCCAACATCACCATCAAAAATAGGTCGGGTGGTGCCAAATAAAAATAAATAATCACTTGAAGCGGTTCCAACACCTTCATACGGGTCTTGATTAGTCCATATGTATAGTGATTTTAATGCAACACTAATTCCGTCATTGTTATAAATCGTTTGCACATTATTAAAAACAGAAGTCATCCAGTTGGTGGTAGTTGTAGTACTGCTTCCATTGTTAAGGTATAAATTATAATCGATTTCAAAATACATGGTAACACACCTTGTGCTTTGTATATCTCTGTGTGTTTCAGAATTATTTGGATAGGATTCGCCATCATCTTTCACCTGACAATCAAATTGATTTAAAACTTTCATGTTGGCATCAGAATACACAATATAATCAGAAGTGTTATTGGGTTTATCCAATTTTCCAACCACCAAATTTCCGAAAGTAGTTCCAGAAATTACGCCGTTGAATTCGCCATTAAAAAAATTAAAAGCACCTACCGAATTTAATTCACCATTGATACTGCCTCGATAGTATACGCCTTTTTCGTATGAAATGTCTTTAGATTTGTTGGTGTCAACATGAAATCCTTCAGCAAATGGATTCACTTTGTATAACAACACGGAAACGATTTGGTTCTGATACGGAATTTCTAATTCGATAGTCTCGTATTTATTGGTCACAATTTCTGAAATACTTTGTTGTTTTAAGGAAGCAAAAGTAGCTTTGTCTACCACTTTATTTACCTCATTATTGACAACACCAGACGTAACTGAAAGCACAGAAACGGTTCTAAAAGACGTTCGTGCATCCTGTAATTCTTTTATTTTTTGTGCGACTTTATTTTGCGAATAGTTAGTAAAACCAACTAATATAAGTGCGATTAGTAGTATTTTCTTCATGACAATAGGGGAGTTTAGTTTGGTAAAATTAAAGAAATTATCAATAGCATTCTTTATTTACTAGAAATAATAGAAAGCATCTTCAATATGGTCTATTTTAAAATCGCTTTCTTTTTTACTGATGGCGATGATATCAAAACGGACTTCTACATCCAAATCATTGGAAATCACATATTCATTTACGGCTTTGACCAACAGTTGGATTTTTTTTGGCTTTACAAAATCTTGCGGCAAACCAAATTCAATAGAAGAGCGCGTTTTTACTTCAACAATAGCCAGAACATTTTCTTTTTGAGCAATAATATCGATTTCGGCTTTTTGAAATGTCCAGTTGGTTTCGAGAATACTATAGCCGTTTTTTTGTAGATAATTTACTGCTAATTCTTCTCCGAGTTTTCCTAGTTCGTTGTGTGATGCCATGTCATTGTTCTTTTGTCATTCCGAGGAACGAGGAATCTCATAATCTGAATCACTTGATGAGATTGCTTCGCCTGTTCGAGCATAGCTCTTGAGTCCTCGTTCCTCGGAATGACAAATTGCGGTTATTCAAAAACTACTTTACTCTCCAAATCATTCACGTCAATACTAACCTGTTTTCCTAAAATTAACGCATGATTATCTGCTAAATGTCCGGCTGGGAAGTTGTAAATAATCGGAATGTTGTATTTTTTGGTCACATCATCGATAATTTCTAATGCATTTTTTCCCCACGGAATTTCGTTGTCGTTCATTTTGGTCATACCGCCCACGATAATACCTTTTAAACTTTCGAGACAGCCGTTGCGTTTTAAGTTCATCATCATGCGGTCGATGTGGTACAGATATTCGTCTAAATCTTCTATAAAAAGAATTTTATCAGTACAATCAATCGCCGAAACAGAACCAAATAAACTGTACAAAATCGATAAATTACCACCGACCAATTCTCCTTTGGCCTTCCCCAAACGATTCATGTTCTCACACGGAACCGTATATTCTAAATGTTCACCAAACAAAGCTTTCCGTAACGATTCTTTTGCTTCTTCGGTAGCTTTCACACTCACCGGCATAATTCCATGTATGGATTGGTAACCCATAGTATTTAAATGACTGTGTAATACCGTAACATCGCTAAAACCAACAATCCATTTTGGAGATTGCTTGAATTTAGTAAAATCCAATAAATCAATAATTCGCACGGTTCCGTAACCGCCACGAACACACCAAATGGCTTTGATATTGGGATTGTCGAGTTGCGTTTGAAAATCGGCTGCCCTTTGTTCGTCGGTTCCCGCCAGTTGGTTTCTGTCTAAACCAATGGTGCTGCCAATTACGACTTCGATACCCCAATTTTTTAACCATCCGATTGCTGGTTGTAAATTGTCTTCGATGTTTTTACGAGCGGTGGCAACGATAGCAATCGTGTCGCCTTTTTTTAAATACGGTGGTGTGATCATCTTTTTTTGTGCTTGAATGTTGGAAAGAAAGAGGATAGAAAATAGATAATAGAATATAGACTTTTTATTCATCTTTTAAAATGCTTAATGCAAATATAAACAAATTGTGTATTCGAAATCAACTGCCCTAGCCCAGATTGCAGCGGTATCCTTTTTAAACCTGACAGGTTTTCAAAACCTGTCAGGTTTAAAAAGATATAGCGGAAAGCTGGAAATAGCTTCCAATAAAAATCATTAAACTCTCAAATCTATTGCTTATTTTTGCAACTTACATACCGATTTACAATGTTAGAAAATCCAAAAAGATATACCATTACCGCTGCTTTGCCTTATACCAACGGACCGATTCATATTGGGCATTTGGCGGGCGTTTATGTTCCAAGTGATATTTATGCGCGCTATTTGCGACTGCAGGGAAAAGACGTGGCGTTTATTTGCGGTAGCGATGAACATGGCGTGGCGATATCGATGAAGGCCAAAAAAGAAGGCATTACGCCTCAAGAAGTGATTGATAAATACGACGGAATTATTCGAAAATCATTTATCGATTTCGGAATTTCGTTTGACAATTACTCGAGAACATCTTCTCAAATTCACCATGATACGGCATCCGAATTTTTCAGAAAGTTATACGAAAACGGCGATTTCATTGAAGAAGTTACCGAACAATTGTACGATGCCAAAGCCGATCAGTTCTTGGCGGATCGATTTGTGGTAGGAACATGTCCGAAATGTGAAAATCCGGAAGCGTATGGCGACCAATGTGAACGATGTGGCTCTACCTTGAATGCAACCGATTTAATCAATCCGAAGTCGACCATTACAGGAGATACACCCATTTTGAAATCGACCAAACATTGGTTTTTACCCTTAGACCGATATCAAGATTTTTTGAAAGAATGGATTTTAGTCGGACATGCGAAAGATTGGAAAACCAATGTACTCGGACAAGTAAAATCGTGGTTGGACGACGGATTAAAACCGCGTGCGGTAACGCGTGATTTAGATTGGGGAATAGACGTTCCAGTAGAAGGTGCCGAAGGAAAGAAACTCTACGTTTGGTTTGATGCACCAATTGGATACATCTCGGCAACCAAAGAATGGGCAGCTCGAGTAGGAAAAAACTGGGAAGATTATTGGAAGAAAGAAGACACAAAACTGGTTCACTTTATTGGAAAAGACAATATTGTTTTTCATTGTATTATTTTTCCAGCCATGTTGAAAGCGGAAGGCAGTTTTATTTTACCTGACAATGTTCCAGCGAATGAATTTTTGAATTTGGAAGGCAACAAACTTTCTACTTCCAAAAACTGGGCGGTTTGGTTGCACGAATATTTAGTAGACTTTCCGGATAAGCAGGATGTTTTGCGCTATGCGTTGACGTCGAATGCGCCAGAAACAAAGGATAACGATTTTACATGGAAGGATTTTCAAGCGAGAAATAACAATGAATTAGCATCGATATTTGGCAACTTTATCAATAGAGTGGTGGTGTTGACGAACAAATATTACAACGGAATCGTTCCGAGCCCCCTAGCCCCCAAAGGGGGGATTTCTGCCTTTTCGGAAGTCGATGAACAAACCTTGGCGGAATTAAAAGCATATCCTGCGGTGATTTCGAGTTCAATAGAACGGTTTAGATTCAGAGAAGCACAAGGCGAATTGATGAATGTAGCGCGATTGGGAAACAAGTATTTAGCCGATGAAGAACCTTGGAAAATGGTAAAAACCAATCCGGAGCGCGTGCAAACACAAATGTATGTAGCCTTGCAAATTGCAGCGGCGTTGCAGGTTTTGTGTGAACCGTTTTTGCCGTTTACATCAAGTAAATTAGGAAAGATGCTTCGACAAGCTCAGCATGACAATGGATGGAATAGTGTTTCAGAAACATCTGAATTATTAAAAGTCGGACACCAAATAGGTGAAGCAGAAATCTTATTCGCCCAAATCGAAGATGCCGAAATTCAAAAACAAATTGACAAATTAGAAGCGACTAAAAAAGCGAATGTTATGGAGAATCAAGTGACCGAACCTCAAAAACCAACGACAACGTTTGACGATTTTTCGAAATTAGATTTGCGTGTTGGAACTATTATTGAAGCAGCGAAAATGCCAAAAGCGAATAAGCTTTTAGTATTGAAAGTCGATACCGGGATTGATGTTCGTACCATAGTTTCCGGAATTGCAGAACATTTCTCACCCGAAGAAGTAGTCGGAAAACGAGTAACTGTTTTAGCCAATTTGGCTCCGAGAGCGTTACGTGGAGTAGAAAGCGAAGGAATGATTTTGATGACCAACAACGTCGAAGGGAAATTGGTTTTTGTCAATCCCGATGCCGAAGGTGTGAACAATGGCGCGTTAATTAGTTAAATAGCAGTAATGGAGCAGAAAAACAATGTCTAAAAATTTACTTGCAATTGCTGTTGTCTCCTGGCTTATTGCTCTTTTAACATGGCAAGGCTTGTTTTATTCGCATGCAGTAATTGTTGAAATTCTATGGGAAATTCATACTATTTTTTCGAGTGTGATTTTGTTTTACCTGCTTCTGAATATCTTTGTGAGCAATGAGATATTAGATGTTATTAAAATAGCATTCCGAATTGTTTTCAAAGTTTGGTTAATTATATTCATTGCTTTTTCGATGCACAATTCCTTCAATCAAAAAGGATTTGTATTGACCTGTACTTTTATATTTGGGTATTTAGAAGGCTTGATTGATATGAATGCCTGGTTGCGAAATAAACAGTTTTCTACGAATTCCATATTTTTAAAATACACCAAAACAAAAAATAATATAATAATGTTGAGCATTATTGCTATTGCGGGAATTCATATAGTTTGTGCTTTTATTGCGTTGCTATTTTTTAATATAGGATAAATAAATACTACTATGAATCTAAAAGTTATTGCTTTCGATGCCGACGATACGTTGTTTGTCAACGAGCCTTATTTTCAGGAAACGGAACAAAAATTCTGCGCGTTGTTGTCTGACTATTTATCCAATCAAGGTTTGTCGCAAGAATTGTTTCGTGTAGAAATCGCCAATTTAGATTTGTATGGATACGGAATAAAAGGCTATACACTTTCTATGATTGAAGCAGCAATGCGAATATCCAACAATACCATTTCGATTGAAATCATCCAAAAAATTATCGATTACGGAAAAGAATTGCTTCAAAAACCTATCGAATTGTTAGACGGAGTAGAAGAAACCTTAGCACAACTGCACGGAAAATACAAATTAATTGTCGCTACCAAAGGCGATTTGAAAGACCAACAAAGTAAATTGCACCGTTCGGGTTTGGGACATTATTTTCATCATATAGAAGTCATGGCCGACAAACAGGAACTGAATTATGAAAAATTGTTAAAGCGTTTGGAAATCGATGCCGCCGAGTTTTTCATGATTGGTAACTCCCTAAAATCGGATGTATTACCCGTTTTGGGAATTGGCGGTTACGCCGTTCACATTCCGTTTCACACTACTTGGGAACACGAAAAAATAAGCCATAAAGTAGAACATCCCAACTTTACAACTTTAGAAAATATCATTGACGTTTTACCAATTTTATTAAAATAAGACGTGAAGAATTACCGCAAATTTGCAAATTTTCTTTTTAGCTTGAAATTATAATTTGCGACCCGAGACCGTAGGTCGAACAGACGAAGTAATTTGCGGTGAAAAATAAAATGCTATACAAACCAACATTAAATAAAAAAGCTCCAGAATGCTGGAGCTTTTTTGTATTTATATGGTAAAGAAATATTATTTCTTTTTTCCACCTTTTTCTGCTTTCGCTGCTTCTTGCGCTGCTTTCATAGCCGCACGAGAAATCTTAACTTGAGCAACAACAGTGTTGTCTGGGTGCATCAATTTGAAATTATTTGCAGGTAATTTAGTTACATACAATTTATTTCCCATTTGCAATTCAGAAATGTTGGCTTCAACAAAATCAGGTAGGTTTTTAGGCAAAGCTTTCACTTTTAATCTACGTTGATTTAAATTCAAAACACCTCCTAATAAAACACCTGGCGATGTACCTGTAATTTTAACAGGAACTTCCATGGTAATTTCTTTGTCATCACTCAATTGGAAAAAATCAATGTGGTTGATTCTGTCTGAAACTGGGTGAAACTGGATGTCTTGTAAAATAGCATTGTATTTCTCACCTGCCAATTCAATCGCAACTGTGTGTGCGTTTGGAGTGTAAACCAAGTTTTTAAATGCTCTTTCATCTGCTGCAAAATGTACTGGTTGACTTCCTCCGTATATAACGCAAGGAACCATTCCAGCATTACGTAAGGCTTTAGTCGCAACTTTGCCCACGCTTTCTCTTTGTGATCCTTCAATTGTAATCGATTTCATTGTAAAAATATATAGTTAATAATAAAAATTCTTTTTTTGGCGTTCCCTTCGGGCCGGGCTTTCGGCTGCACGTGGTGCTTGCCTCTATCCCTAACGCAATCTTCTGCAAACTTCAAATATTTTTTTTCATTGAAGTTTTTATACCTGAAGCCCACTGGGCTTCCTCCTCTTAATATCAAATCTAACACAATCTCCTACTAAACTTCAAATATTGTTTCTTTATGAAGTTTTTCTTTTTTCTTTATTCTATGTTCTTTGTTCTTCTTCATTACATTAGGAACTTGCCACTAATAGAATTGTTGTGTTGTACCATCTGCATTACTTCAGCAAAAAGCGGTGCACAACTCACCACTCTTATTTTTTTTGATTCCTTCTTCAACGGAATAGAATCGGTAACTATTAATTCTAATAATTTAGAATTTTCTATTTTGTCATACGCATCTCCTGATAAAATGGCGTGTGTACAAATTGCTCTGACACTTAACGCTCCTTTTTCTATCATCAAATCGGCTGCTTTGGCTAGCGTTCCTCCAGTATCAATCATGTCATCAACAAGAACTACATTTCTTCCTTTTACTTCTCCGATAAGCTCCATTGTGTCAATCACGTTGGCCACTTTTCGTTGTTTGTAACAAATTACCACATCCGATTCTAAAAATTTAGAATACGCATACGCTCTTTTTGAACCTCCCATGTCGGGCGATGCTATAGTCAAATTACTTAAATTTAAGCTTTTTAAATACGGCAAAAAGATCGTCGATGCGAACAAGTGATCAACTGGTTTTTCGAAGAAACCCTGAATCTGATCGGCGTGTAAATCCATCGTCATAATTCGTGTTGCTCCAGCTGTTTCTAATAGTTTTGCTACTAGTTTTGCTCCAATCGGCACTCTTGGTTTGTCTTTTCTGTCTTGTCTTGCCCAACCAAAATACGGAATTACCGGAGTGATGTGTCGTGCCGATGCGCGTTTTGCAGCATCAATCATTAACAAAAGCTCCATTAAATTGTCGGCACTCGGAAACGTAGAGCAGACAATAAAAACGCGTAATCCTCTTATTGATTCTTCAAAAGAAGGTTGAAACTCACCATCACTATATTTTGAGAACGTAACTTTACCTAGCGGAACACCGTATTTTTCGGCGATTTGTTCTGCTAAATAGACACTTTGCGAACAGGCAAATATTTTTGCTTCTGGTTCTAAATGTGACATTTTAATTCGTTGTTTTATAGTTAGTTAGTTACCTGTTGTTTTAACGAGGTGCAAATTTAGGAATAAAATCGAAGTACGAAAGGAAATTTTAGAGTATTTTTCTAAAGAATGCAGAATTATTTTTTACATTTGCACCGTGTTTAAAAACAAGCAACACTTTTTGTAGCTCGTTTTACGCGATAAACCAACTGTTGTTGGTTTTGTCTGTCAAGCCCGAATGGCGGAATTGGTAGACGCGCTGGTCTCAAACACCTGTGGGAAACCGTGCCGGTTCGACTCCGGCTTCGGGTACAAAAAGCTCCTCTTTTGAGGGGCTTTTTCTTTTTTGAGCCGAGTCAAACTTTTTAGTTCGTTGGCTTCGGGTACAAAAAGCTCCTCTTTTGAGGGGCTTTTTCTTTTTGAGCCGAGTCAAACTTTTTAGTTTTTCGACTTCGGGTCCAAAAGCTCTTCTTTTTAGAAGGGCTTTTTTGTATTTTAGAAAGAGTCCTTTTTTATATTACTCCTTCTGTTTTAGTTTATAAAATCTGCATAGAAAAGTATATAGTTATAATACACAAAGGACATACATTCTGTAAGTTAGTATGTCAAACTAGGATTTAATCCATTTTTTGAAAACAGTCTGCAATTCGTTTTGAATAATAGGTTTAGAGATAAAATCGTCCATTCCTACTTCGAGACACTTTTCTTTTTCTCCTAACAAAATCCCAGCAGTTAAAGCAATAATTGGAATACGGTTATTCTTTTCTAAAGTTCGGATTGCAGACGAGGCATCATAGCCGTTTTTTATCGGCATTTGTACATCCATTAAAATAAGGTCTAATTTGTTTTTTTCATATTGTTCAATGGCTTCAACACCATTAATAGCTTCATAGATAGTTCCGTTTGGAACCAATTTTTTAACTAATGTTTTTGCTAAAAGCATATTGATTGCGTTGTCTTCAACAATTAAAATCTTAGTAGGATTAAGAAATGTAATCTGACTTTCATTTATTTTCGCATTTGCATTAGAAAATGAATCAACATCTTTAATTGTTTTTTTTGAAGTTTTGAATTCAACTTCAAAATAGAAATTACTGCCTTCTCCAAACTTACTTATAAGCTTCAATCGGCTATTCATTAAACCTAATAATCTATTTGAAATGGCTAATCCCAATCCAGTTCCACCATACTTCCGTGATGTAGAACTATCTTCTTGCACAAACGACAGGAAAATTTCTTCTTGATTGTAATCTTTAATACCAATTCCGGTGTCCTTAACAGAGAATTGAATTGTTGCTTTTCTATTACTATTTTCAAGACAATGTAAATCCAAATGAATTTGACCAAACGAAGTAAATTTTAAAGCATTACTAATAAGATTTACTAAAATTTGTTTCAGTCGAATTGCGTCGGCAAAAATATAAACCGGAACATCAGGATGAATGGTAAGCGATAAGGAAATATTTTTTAAAAGTGCTTGGTGTTTAAAGAGTTCAATAACTTGATTCGATAGATCAATTACATTCAATTTATCAGTATTCAAATCAAGTTTGCCCGCTTCAATCATTGAGAAATCTAAAACATCATTTATAATTTCCATTAATGATGTTGCCGATTCACTAACGGTCGACATATATTCCATTTGGTTTATATCCATTTTAGTTTTCATGAGTAAATTAGTGAATCCAATAATGCCATTTAAAGGAGTTCTAATTTCATGACTCATATTCGCTAAAAATTCTGATTTAGCCTTGTTTGCTGTTTCAGCATGAAGTTTGGCTTTAATAAGTTCCATTTCCATTACTTTTCGGGCAGTAATGTCAATGAATGTAGTAATTATTTCTTTAATTTCACCTTCTTTGTTGAACTCTGGGAATCCATTTACAAGTAACCAAATAGTGTCATTCTGTGATGGGCGATTAACCCCCATTATTATATTTTTTAATGGACTTCTGGTAGAAATAATTTCATTTACTGGATAATTTTCTAATGCTACTGGAGTTCCATCTTCATATATAAACTTCCATTGTGGGTCGATAGCTAATTTCCCTTTCATTTGGTCTTCACTCAAACCTAATAATTCGGAGGATTTTATATTACTGATATGAATAGAAGTGTCTTGATTGTGAATGACAACGCCAGCTTCAAGATTGTTTAAGATGTCTCGATATCTTTTTTCATTTTCAGCTAAAGAATCGACAGCGATTTTTCGTTCCGTAATAACTTTTCCAAAACAAGCAATGCCATAAATTTTTTCATCGTGAAACATTGGATGAATATTAATTTCATACCAAATCAATTCTATCGAATCTTTGGCAGGACTATCTATTTCTACAACCACTTTTTCGCCATTAAAACCCCTGTCATATAATGCTTTCCAATAGGATAAATACTCTTCTTCAAAATAATCTTTTGTAAGTACATAATCGTTTATATTAAAATCATGCCCAGTAAAGAATTTCAAGCTTATTTTAAAAGCATTGTTAAATGCAATAAGTTTGTAGTTCTTATCGATGCTCCACATAAGATCGGTTGAACTATTAATAAGGGCTTGATTTATCATAGGAATTGGTGATTTATAATTTGTATTAAATTATAAAGTATAATTAAATGTAGTAAAATAAAACATTTGTTATCTCAAATATTTTAATTTTTATTAATTGTCATAATTACTTTGAATTTGACGATTCATTTATTAATTACTTTTTATAAATTGAGATAGACAAATTTGCCCTTTCTTCGAGGAGTACAAATCTCATCTTAAAAGAAGGACTTTTTTGTTTTTTACAAGCTTTTTATCACATACGTTACTATTCTCCAAATAATTAAATCGTTTTCATTGGTAACTTTCATCGGTTGAAAGGTTTCGTTTTCAGGCATTAAATACACACCGTCTTTTTCGACTTTGATTCGTTTTATGGTAAATTCACCATCAAAATAACAAACGGAGATTTTGTTGTTTTGCGGTTTGATGCTTCGGTCGATAATACATCCGGTCATTATGAGATAAAATAACGATGGGTTTTCCAACAAACTGCGGTTGGAAAACACGTTCATAGGATGCGTAAAAAGTATTGCAATCGACTAAAGCATACATATTGTAAAGTTACAGAATAGTCGAGAAGGAGGAAGTCAAAATTTGGATTTTGGTGCTAAAAAAAACCTCCAAAAAAGCTTTTGGAGGTTATTATTTCTTAATTTTTTTAATTCAATAAGTTGGTCAGAAGTGATGGATACAAACCTAAAAGGATGTTCAATAGAATTGCGACAACAGCTACAAAGTAATACACAAATGGTGCAGCTTTTGGCGCTTCATTAGGTTCTTTCGTATACATCGCTAAAATCAATTTGAAATAATATCCAACACTTATTATCGAGTTGATAACAGCTGCAATAACTACTACCAAATACCCTGCTTTTATGGTTTGGGTAAACAAGATGAACTTGGCAAAGAATCCAGAGAAAATCGGAATTCCAGCCATCGACAGCAACGCTGCTGTTAGTACTGCTGCCAATATCGGATTGGTTTTTCCTAATCCGTTGAAGTTGATAATGTCTTCGTTGTCTTTGTCTTTCGTTACATAAATAATTACTGCAAAAGAGGCGATACCCGCTAATGCATATGCCGCAGTATAATATAAAAGTGTACTTGCCGCAGTGGATAAGCTCAATAATGCCATTAACATAAATCCGGCATGTGAAATCCCGGAAAATGCCAACATCCGTTTCACATTGCTTTGACGCAACGCCATAATATTACCAACAGTCATCGAGGCTATAGAAATGATTACAACAATAATTTCGAAGTTGTAAGTCAGTCCAACGGTCAATCCGCTTAATAATTTATAAAGCGTTGCCATTGCCACAACTTTTGCCAACGTACTCATGGTTGCCGTTGTTAATGCAGGTGACCCTTCGTACACATCGGGAGCCCAAAAATGAAACGGTACGGCTGCAATTTTAAACAACATTCCGATAATCATTAAGGTGATTCCGATTGGGAACCAAATAGGTAAACCGGCACCTTGCGATAAATCGTATATTTCAGCTACGTCAAAATAACCGGTAGCACCGTAGATCAAACAAATTCCGAATAATATGATTCCGGATGCAAACGAACCCATTAAGAAGTATTTCATTCCGGCTTCGTTGCTTTTGATATCTAATCGTTTGCTTGCCGCTAAGATGTAAAGTGAGATTGATAATACTTCAATTCCGAGGAAAAACATCGATAAATTCGTAAACGAAACCATTGCTACTGCTCCAGCTAAAAGGAAGACTTTTATCGCAACAAAATCGGAAATCTTCGATTGATGGTCTTTATACACATCGTGACTTAAGGCAATCAAAAAAATAGTAAGTACGATGAACAAGGAAGAGAATGCATTTGAAAAAGAGTTCGCCTGAATCATCGTCACGTACTTGTCATCGAAAGCAGTACCCAATGACCACACGTTTAATGTGATTCCAAGTATGGCCAAAAGCCCTGCAATTGTTACCGGAACAAGTGCTTTTCTCAGATTAAAGATTTCAGCTAGAAGGCAGAAAATACCGAGTGCTGATATGGCTATTAATGTTTGCATTGGTCGTACTAAATTATCTATTAATGTGAATTAAAATCTCTTTTATACTCGGTGTTATTAAATCAACAATTGGTTTTGGATACAATCCGAAGAACAATAAAAACGCAAGTATAATGACTAAAATGATGGTTTCGTTGAAAGTAACGTCGGCAAAAAATTTGACATTGGTTTCTCCTAACATTACGTTTTGAAACATTTTCAACATATAGTAAGCTCCAAGAATAATTGTAGTTCCGCCAAGAACAGCATACCAAAGATTCACTTGTGATAAACTGTACAATACCGTAAATTCTCCCACAAAGTTAAAAGTTCCAGGTAACGCCACAGACGCTAAAACCAATATCATAAATAGTGATGTAAACTTTGGTGCTTGCGAACGAATACCTCCCATTTCACCAATTTTTCCGGTTTTGTATCGTCTAAAAATGATTTCTGCGATGAAAAACAATCCAACAATTACAAATCCGTGCGCAATCATTTGATACACGGCACCGTTCAATCCATCCAATGTTAACGTATAACAACCTGAAGCGATTAATCCGACGTGCGCCAATGAAGAATACGCCAATAATTTTTTTAAATCCTTTTGACGCAAAGCGACGATAGAACCGTATATAACTCCGGCAATACTCAATCCGAGTAAAATTGGCATATAGGTTTTTGCCGCTAAAGGTGCGATAGGTAATTGCCAACGAATAACGCTATACAATCCCATTTTAAGCATGATTCCCGAAAGCAACATCGTTCCAACAGTGGGTGCTTTTTGATAGACTTTTGCCTGCCAAGTATGAAACGGAATAATCGGAATTTTGATGGCATACGCCAAGAAAAATGCAAAGAAAATCCAGAATTGCTGTCTGCACGATAAACGTAAATCGTATAAATCCTGAAGTAAAAAGCTGCCTGCCTGTTGGTACAAATACGCAAAGGCAACCAACATAAATAAAGAACCTGCCAGTGTGTAAATGAAGAATTTCACTACGGCTTTTTTACGTTCTTCGGCATCGCCATGACCCCAGATTAGTGCGATAAAGTAAATCGGAATTAACGATAATTCCCAAAAAACATAATACAATAATCCGTCTGCAGCCAAGAAAGTTCCAGTCATCGCAAATGCCATGAACAGTACTAAAGCATAAAAGTTTTTAGCACTTTTGAATTGATTTCCTACAGCCGAAAATAAGATTAACGGCGTTAAAGCCGTCGTCAGTAAAACCATCGCCAACGACAAACCATCGGCTTGAAATGCCAAGGCTACTTTTGGATTTTCCATCCAACTTCCCATATAGCTAATGTTGGTTTCGTTGGTATACAGATTTAATAAATACACTGCAAATCCAAAAGCGCCAACGCTAAAAAGTAACGCGATTTTTGAAGCGAATTTATCTCCCGAAAGATACGTTGCAATCGAACCAACTAAAAGTAATAGTAATAGAGTAGTTACATCCATTAGACAATTTTTTGAGCTAAAAATAAATAAATAATTATGGCACATACACCCAAAACAAAAGCGAAGAGATACAAGCCTGTACTTCCTGTTTGTAATTTTTTACCTTGATTTCCGATGCCATTGGCTGCCGATCCGAAACTGAAAACTACTTTTCCTAAAGCAGGTTCAAGCGTGGTTCGGAAGAAATTAGCTAAGCCGTTTAAAGGTTTTACGATTAAGAAAGTATACAATTCGTCAACGTAATATTTGTTGTAAATGATTTTTGAAAATCCAGTAATCGCTTCATCTTCTGATGGGACAAAACTTTGTTTGATGTATTTCGAATAGGCCCAACCGATTCCGATTAACGCTCCAACTAAAGCAATTCCCATCAACATGTATTCGTTAGTTCCCAGTTCGTGATGCTCTAGTTTAGTAGCCAAAATCGGTTCCATAAAATGGTTCAGCCAATTGCTTCCTGGAAAATTAATTAATCCGCCAACGGTTGCTAATGCTGCTAAAATTACTAATGGTAATGTAATCAAACTCGGACTTTCGTGCACGTGGTGTTTTTGTTCTTCAGTTCCTCGAAAGTCTTTAAAGAACGTCAAATACATCAATCGGAACATATAAAAAGCCGTCATGATAGAAGCAATCGAACCCACAATCCAAAGGGCTTTGTTGTGTTCGAAAGCGACCATTAAGATTTCGTCTTTTGACCAAAATCCGGCGAATGGAAAAATTCCGGCAATCGCCAACGTTGAAATCAACATCGTGGCAAAAGTAATTGGCATTGCTTTGCGTAAGCCACCCATTTTTCGCATGTCTTGTTCACCGTGTAAGGCGTGAATTACCGAACCCGAACCCAAGAACAAACACGCTTTAAAGAAGGCGTGTGTGATTACGTGGAAAATGGCAACGGTGTAAGCTCCCATTCCCAATGCTAAAAACATCAATCCCAATTGAGAGACTGTTGAATAGGCCAATACTTTTTTGATATCGTTTTGTAATAAACCGATAGAAGCTGCTACTAAAGCAGTAGAAGCTCCGACAACGGCAATTATTTGTTGTACAAACGGTGTTAATTCGAAGATGAAATTCAATCGGGTTACCATAAAGATTCCCGCGGTTACCATCGTTGCTGCGTGGATCAATGCCGAAACCGGAGTTGGTCCCGCCATCGCATCCGGAAGCCAAGTGTATAGCGGCAATTGAGCCGATTTACCACAAGCTCCAATGAACAAACATAGTGCGGCAATAGATACTAATTTATCGGGTGTATTTTCTAATGTTGCTGACTTTAATGCGGCGTAATCCAATGAATTGAAAGCATACGCTAAAAGGAACATTCCGATTAAGAAACCTAAATCTCCAATACGGTTCATGATAAATGCTTTCTTTGCTGCATCATTGTAATCTTGGTTTTTATGCCAGAATCCAATAAGTAGGTAGGAGCAAAGACCAACGCCTTCCCATCCGATAAACATCACTAATAAATTGCTTCCCACAACCAACGTAATCATAAAGAAAACAAACAGGTTTAAATAGGCAAAGAACTTGTGCATGTTCTCATCGTCGTGCATGTAGCTGATGGAATACAAGTGAATCAACGATCCAATTCCCGTTACAAAAAGCAACCACAATAAAGACAATTGATCTAATAGGATTCCGAAATCCAATTTAAAATTGCTGACCTGAATCCAATCAAATAGCGAAACTTGAATTGGTTTTCCG
>JANNCY010000121.1:0-18323 GCA_031387085.1 Flavobacteriales bacterium
ATCGCCCATGTGTCTGGTAAAGTCGTAATAAATGAAGAGTCAATCATGTTCCAGGCTTCTCTATCATTTTGTTGTTTCTGATACAACACTTGATAAATGGCTCCACCGGATTCTCCAACAGTAAACGATCCAAATTCCGTAAAGATATTAGGAACATCTACTTCTGCTTCTTCGCAAGCTATTTTAATTTGATTGATGATTTCGTCAATCATGTATTGGTAATCGTATTCGAAAGCCAAAGAGTTCTTAATTGGAAATCCTCCACCAATATTCAAACCATCCAACGAGGGACATTCTTTTTTTAACTGGATATATACTTTAATACATTTTACCAACTCGTTCCAATAATACGCATTGTCGTTGATTCCGGTATTGATAAAAAAGTGAAGCATTTTTAACTCCAATCGATCATTTTCCTGAATTTGCTTTTTGTAAAAAGCGACAATGTTTTTATATCCAATTCCCAAACGCGACGTATAAAACTCAAATTTTGGTTCTTCTTCTGCAGCAATTCGAATTCCGATTTTGAATTTTCCTTTAATTTCTGCTTGAAGCAAATCCAATTCCTCATAATTATCGATAATCGGAATTGCATTCTTATGTCCGTTATTAATCAATCGAGCAATATTGGAAATGTACTGATCTCTTTTAAAACCGTTACAAATTATATAGGTGCTTTTATTGATTTTACCGTTTTCCAATAAATTCTCAACAATGTTAATATCGAAAGCAGAAGACGTTTCAATATGGATATTATTTTTAAAAGCTTCATTCATAACATATTCAAAATGAGAACTTTTTGTACAATAGCAATAGTAATATTTACCATCATAATCGTTTTTTTCCATGGCTTTACGAAACCAATTTTTGGCTCTGTTAATGTTGTTGGAAATTTGTGGTAGATAAGTAAATTTTAACGGAGTTCCGTATTGTTCTACCAATTTCATCAAATCGATGTTGTGAAACAATAAGGTGTGTTCTTTATTTAAAGTAAATTCTTCTTGTGGAAAATAATAGGTTTGATTTATTAAATCGAAATATTTAGTATTCATTAAAGGTGTTTTTTAGATGATAATTAAAAAGAACGTAATTAAAATCTAAGATTCAAACTCTAATGTTAGCATAGGCGATGGGTAAATCGACAGTAAACGATTTAATGATTCGCAAAATAGTATTCAAGGTGAAGTTAATAGACGTAAAGATACTAGGCAAAAGAAAACGAGACATGCTTTCACGAAGAAAATTAGTATTGTCAACAGTTTTGGAGTTCTTTATCATCAGGGCAAATGTAAAAAATAAAATAAGTGAAATGCAACAATTCGGCAAAAAAAATTACAATTTATAATCATTAAAACTATTAATAATCAGTTCATTATCAACTAATTGGTTTAAAGTTGTTTTTCCGATACCATTTAAAAGTGCAAATTGTATTTTTCCGTACTCATTTTTTTTGTCATGGATGAGTAAATTTAAAATGATTTCGATGTCTTTTGAAGTAAAAGAAACAGTGCCGTAAATCGATTTTAGGGTTTGTTTTATTTGAAGATAATCGTCATTTGTCAGCAAGTTTTTTTCTTTCGATAAATAACTCTCGAGTACCATTCCAACTGCAATTGCTTCACCGTGTAATAAAGGATTTGAAGTTTCCAGGAAATGACTTTCAATTGCATGTCCAATGGTATGACCGAAGTTTAATGCTTTTCGGATGCCGTTCTCTGTAGGATCTTTTTTTACGATTTCGTTTTTTATTTCCACAGAACGATAAATTAATTGATCCAAATCGGTAAAATCAAGTCCGTTCAAATCCAGAAATTGCTTCCAATAATTGGCATCGCAAATTAATCCGTGTTTGAGCATTTCTGCCAAGCCCGAACGCATTTCCCGTTGTGGTAAAGTTGCTAAAAAATCAGTATCAATCAATAATACATCAGGAACATTAATAACACCAATTTGGTTTTTCAGATTTCCTAAATCGACTCCAGTTTTGCCACCAATAGCCGCATCGACCATTCCCAATAATGTAGTTGGGACGTGAATAAAATCAATTCCTCTTTTAAACGTCGATGCTACAAATCCACCAATGTCTGTAATTACACCGCCGCCAAGGTTGATAATTAGACTTTTTCTATCAGCTGCAAGTTCGGTAAGGATAGTCCAAATTTCAGAGCAGGTGGTAATATTTTTTAAACTTTCGCTTCCTGAATCTTCCGAATCAATTTCGATGATTTCTATTGGAATTTCAACAGCTAAATTAGGAAGAAATTTCGGAATACAAAATGTATTTGTATTGCTATCCACTAACAAGAATAAGGAAGAGTAATTTTTTTTATCAATAAATTCATTTAATTTAGTGTACCCTTTTTCATTGAAATAAATAGTATATCCGTTTGCTTTTATGGGTTTCATAATAAATTAAATAAAATAAGCGTTGTATTGATATGCAAAATAAGATAAAAAATTATTAAAAATGAATTATATGGTTGGATAATATTCCATACTAATTTTTCATTTCTCAATTATAGGTTTGTAAAAAAGTTATATATTGCACGCTTAAATATGAAACGTATTATAATAGTAAGAATTAAAAATTATGAATAGATCTATTAAATTTTTTGCGATGCGATTTTTGTTGATAACAGCATTTGTTTTCACAACAGTGTCATGTAGTAATAGCGAATCACCAAGTTTAGATGGAGGAGTCCCTCAAGGATTGTATATTCAGTTCAAATCAAATGGAACACAGTACACTATCAGCGATCCAATTACTTTAGATATATCCAATAAAAAAATTGACGGTCTCCAAGGTTCTGGTTCTGATTTGGTAAGTATCACTTTATATATGCCATTGGATCCAACAATTGGCACCCATTTTATGACCGATTCACCTTCAGATGACCAAACATACGGTGCTTATTTTGTAAAAGGTAATAGTGTTGATATATTAGCAAATGCAGGTATCATCACCATTACAAGTATAACAGCTGATTATATTTCAGGTACATTTAGTTTCTCAGGATTAAATGGATCAGCCGTTGTTGAAGTTACAAATGGCTCTTTTGTTGCCGATGTTGAGTAATTTTTTTCTATTAAACGCCTTATAATTTAGTGCGTTTTAAAACGAATACTTTTTAAATTAATCATGAAAAAAATTTTCAATGATACGGAAGTTGCTTTTAGCTTAAAAAGCGACACGGAACTCGATAGAGCCTATTTTCTTTTTAAAATGATTTCCAATGAACCTCTTGTTAGAATTGGAACTGCTGTCACCAACTTCGCACTCAAAGCCCATTTACCTGTTGACGGATTAATCAGAGCTACGGTTTTTGATCATTTTTGCGGAGGCGTAAATGAAGAAGACTGTCTTTCGGTTGTCGATAAAATGTTTACCAAAGGTGTTTCCTCCGTATTGGATTATTCAGTTGAAGGTAAAGAAGAAGAAATTCAATTCGACGCTGCCTTAGAAATGACTTTAAAAACGGTTGAATTTGCTAGAGAAAAAAAAGCAATCCCGTTTGCTGTTTTTAAACCAACGGGTTTAGGACGCTTGGATTTGTATGAAAAAGTAGGAGCCAAGCAATCCCTTTCAAATGAAGAAGCAATCGAATGGAATAAAGTTAAAGATCGTTTTGAAATTATCTGTAAAACGGCCCACGAAAAAGATGTAGCCTTATTAATCGATGCTGAAGAAAGTTGGATGCAAGATGCCGCCGATGATTTGGTGGAAGACATGATGCGCAAATATAACAAAGAAAAAGTAATTGTTTTTAATACGTTACAACTCTACCGTTGGGACAGAATGGAGTATTTAAAAGCACTAAACGAAAGAGCCAAAAAAGAGGGTTTCTATATCGGAATGAAATTAGTTCGTGGTGCCTATATGGAGAAAGAACACAAACGCGCCGAAGAAAGAGGTTATCCAACACCAATTTGCGCTTCCAAAGAAGCTACCGATGACAATTACAATGTTGCTGTCGATTATATGATGGAACACTTAGATACCATGGCTATTTTTGCCGGAACTCACAATGAAGAAAGTTCTTATAAATTAATGGAAATGCTCACTGCTAAAGGAATTTCAAAAAGTGATAGTAGAATTTGGTTCGGACAATTGTACGGAATGAGCGATAATATCAGTTACAATTTAGCCGTTAACGGTTATAATGTAGCGAAGTATTTGCCATTCGGACCCGTTCGTGATGTGATGCCGTATTTGATCCGACGAGCGGAAGAAAACACTTCGGTTGCTGGACAAACCAGTAGAGAATTGAATCTATTGAAAACAGAAAGAACCCGTAGAAAAAATAAATAACTTATTTCTTTCTGATAATATCCTCCAAAATGGCTTTATTCGGGTAATTGATGACGCGTAAAGTAATGGTGTCTTTTTTCTTAGTTTGCCCTTCAATGATGTACAATTTCCCTTTTTGATACGGAACATTACTTTTATCAAAATTCACATCACCGTAGGTTAGTGTATTTTTAATATCCAATGTATCCACCCAATCTTCCGATAATTTTCGAGAGGCTTCCATGCTGTAATTAAATGGTTTGTTTCTTAAATCATTTAAAACACGTGCGTTGGGCATATAATTACACCGTACATCTTTACCAGATAAAACCATAGATACACAAAATAAACCTATAATAAATCCAATAAGATAGTAAGCAAACCGCTGATAAAACTTCATTGTATTTTTTTTTTGCAAAGGTAATTGAAAGTAATTGATAATTTAAAACTTGTTGTCTTAAAAAACAATTAAATTAATATCACTATCCGGGAGGTTAAACCAATCGCCTATGGCTTTGTTAGTTAAAATACCATGGTACATATAAACGCCATTTTTTAATCCTCTATTACAACGAATGGCACTTTCAATTCCACCATCTTCTGCAATCTGAATCAGCGAAGGCGTAATAATGTTACTGATAGAAAGCGATGCGGTTTTAGAATACCGAGACGGAATATTGGGCACACAATAATGAATGACATTGTTTTTTATAAAAGTCGGTTTTTCATGTGTTGTAATTTCGGAAGTTTCAAAACAACCTCCTGTGTCAATACTGACATCAACGATGACAGCGCCTTTTTTCATGTGTTCGACCATGGTTTCAGTAACAACAACTGGGCAACGATCTTTTCCACGCATTGCGCCAATGGCAACATCGCAGCGACGAAGTGCTTTTAAAAGTGATTTAGGCTGAATGGTTGATGTGAAAACACGCTGACTTAAATTATTTTGCAATCGGCGTAATTTGGTAATGGAGTTGTCAAAAACTTTTACGTTGGCTCCCAAACCAACTGCAGTTTTAGCTGCAAATTCGCCAACAGTTCCGGCTCCAATAATCACAACGTCAGTAGGAGGAACTCCAGTTATATTTCCGAATAACAATCCTTTTCCGAATTCGTTGTTGATCATTAATTCGGCTGCAATTAGAATAGAAGCGGTTCCTGCAATTTCACTTAACGATTTTACAGCAGGATACGAACCGTCTTCGTCTTTTATATATTCAAAAGCTAATGCGGTTATTTTCTTTTTGGTTAACGCTTCGAAGTAGGCTTTTTTTCGTGTTTTTAACTGAATTGCAGAAATGATGATAGTATTGGAATTCATCATTTCTATTTCCTTCATCGTGGGAGGTTCCACTTTTAAAAGCATTGGGCAACTGAAAACTTTTTTGGTATCGCTGGTAATTTCGGCACCAGCATCACCATATTCTTTGTCGGAATAACTAGCGCTTTCTCCGGCACCCGCTTCTATTAACACGCGATGACCATGGGAAACTAAGGAGTTTACAGCATCTGGAATGAGACAAATTCGGCGCTCTTGATAACTAGTCTCTTTCGGAATACCTATAAAGAGTTCACTTTTATGTCGCGCAATTTCTAGTTTCTCTTCTTGAGGTAAAAGTTGTTGTTTGGTAAAAGGAGTTATTGCCATAGTAACGGTAAGTTATAGTGGCACAAATTACAAAAAAAACTTTGTTTTATGTCAAAAACAAATGTCTTTTACCGTCGGGAAGTAATTTTATTTCTATTACAGAATGTTCGAGTGGAATCAAATTCGGAATTTTTTCTGCCCATTCAATGAAACACCAATTGCCCGAATATAAGTATTCGTCAATTCCCATATCCAACGCTTCTGTTTCATTTTTTAATCGGTACACGTCAAAATGATAAATATACTGATCATTAGGAATTTGATATTCATTAACTAAAGAAAAAGTCGGACTACTTGTAGCGTCATTTACGCCAAGATGTTTTGCTAAAAGTTTAATTAAAGTGGTTTTTCCAACGCCCATTTCACCATTAAAAAGAATTACTTTTTGTGGGTTTTGAGAAAGAATTTTTTCGGCTACTTGGTTAAGTTCTTCAAGGGAAAAGATGATTTGCATACTAATAGTGTTCAGTGCTCAGTGTTCAGTGTTCAGTCTGATTACTGAACACTGAACACTGCCAACTATTTTACTTCGGATTAAAAACTAAAAAGGGAACAATAACTTCTTCTAACGAAATACCCCCATGTTGATAGGTGTTTTTGTAATAACTAACGTAATGATTGTAGTTATTCACATACGCCAGAAAATAATCATTCTTTGCAAAAATATAAGAACTACTCATATTTATGATAGGAAGCCCAATTTTTTTAGGATCTTTTACGGCATAAACATCTTTGTTTTCGTAGGACAAACTTCTGCCTGTCTTGTATCGTAGGTTCAAGCTGGTGTTTTTATCTCCAATTACTTTTGTTGGATTTTTACAATTTATGGTTCCGTGATCGGTTGTAATGATGAGTTTAAATCCGAGTTTTTGTGCTTGCTGAATAATTTCCAACAAAGGTGAATTTTTAAACCAACTCAGTGTTAACGAGCGATAGGCTTTATCATCGGACGCTAGTTCTTTTACCACATCCATTTCTGTTTTGGCATGTGACAGCATATCCACAAAATTATAAACAACAGTAACTAGATTATTATCTTTAAGTCCTTTGAAGTTTTCAGCTAGCTTTTTGCCACTCGCTAAATTGGTGATTTTGAAGTAATCTTCTTTAATATTCAATCCCAATCGCTTTAAATGTGCGGTTAAAAATTCGGCTTCAAAAAGATTTTTTCCTCCTTCATCGACATCATTTTTCCAGTATTGCGGAAATTGTTTTTCCATTTCCAAAGGCGTTAATCCCGAGAAAATTGCATTTCGTGCGTATTGTGTTGCTGTTGGTAAAATAGCAAAATAAGGCACTTCTTTTTCTAATTTATAGTAATTGGAAACCGTACTTTCCATGGCTTTCCATTGGTCGTAACGC
Source organism: Flavobacteriales bacterium (assembly GCA_031387085.1). Classification (GTDB taxonomy): domain Bacteria; phylum Bacteroidota; class Bacteroidia; order Flavobacteriales; family Flavobacteriaceae; genus Flavobacterium. Next base: position 7,302 of record JANNCY010000121.1, read on the forward strand.
AAATTATCGATCACAACGAAAAGAACAGGCTTGTCTTTTTTTATCAATTCTGGAACTACCAATTCGCGAAATAATGTGTGCGATTGAATTGGTTTATGTGCTTTTGGTTCGAACCAATCTTCGTAGTTTTTCTCGATGAATTTTCCGAACTGTGAATTGGCTTCGACTTTTTGCGACTCTAATATTTCGATTAAGCCATTGTCATTAATGTCTTCCAATTCTAATTCCCAGAAAATTAATTTTTTATACAATTCAATCCAATCTTCAAATGAGTTCACCATTGCTAATTCCATTGCGATTTTGCGGAATTCCTTCTGATAATCTAACGACGTTTTTTCGGAAACCAAACGCGAATGATCTAAGTTCTTTTTCAAACTCAATAATATCTGATTTGGATTGACAGGTTTTATCAAATAATCAGCTATTTTAGAGCCAATGGCTTCTTCCATAATATACTCTTCTTCACTCTTGGTAATCATTATTACAGGAGTTGCCGATTTTTTTTCTTTTATTTCTTGTAGTGTTTCAAGGCCGCTCATTCCGGGCATATTTTCATCTAAAAATACAATATCGAAATTAGTTGAAGCAAAAACATCCACAGCATCCCGACCATTGTTACAGGTAGTTACTTCGTAATTTTTTTTCTCTAAAAAAAGAATATGTGGCTTTAGTAAATCAATTTCATCATCTACCCAGAGAATTTTTATTTTGTCCATATGTGATTTATAATTTGGTGCAATTTAACATTTATAGAACGATGGTACTCCTAATATTATTGTAAAATAAAGGCGAAGAAAAAATTATTTTTTTAAAAACAGTAATATTGTCTATTTTTGGTAACATTTAATAAAAAATCAAATCATTACCGATATAAAAAAAACCATGAAAATAATTCAAAAAATTACAGTAGTAAGTTTAGTGGCTTTAAGTGTTGTAAGTTGTAGTAAAAAAGAAACTGATTTTACCGATCCATTAGTAACTAACAGAGACACAACTGCTAATCCGGCAGATGATTTCTTTGCTTATGCCAATGGAGGTTGGTTTAAAAAACATCCAATTCCGGCTTCAGAACGCAGTAATGGCATTTTCAGAATGATTCAAGATACCATCAATAATCAAATTAAAAACATTTGCGAATCTTCGGCAAAAGCCAATGATGTAAAAGGAAGTAACAAACAAAAGATTGGCGACTTTTATGCGTCTGGTATGGATTCAGTAGCGATTAACAAAGCAGGAATCGCTCCTATGAAAGGAGAGTTTTCTAAAATTGAAGCGATAAAAGACATCCCGGGTTTACTTCAAACAATTGCATATTTACATACAATTGGAACAGGTTCGGCATTTAGTTTTTATGTTTCGCAAGATGATAAAAATAGTGCAAAAAACGCTTTACAATTTATGCAAGGCGGTTTGGGTTTGGGACAAAGAGATTATTATTTTGATACCGATAAAAATACAACTAACATTCGTAACGAATATGTAAAACACATTCAGGCAATGATGGAATTGGCAGGAGAACAACCCGATGTTGCCAATCAAAAAGCGAAAAGCATTATGAAATTGGAAACGGAATTGGCAAAATCGTCAAGAAAGTTAGCCGATTTGAGAGATCCATTAAAAAATTACAATAAGATGAGTGTGGCACAATTTAATACAGTTGCTCCGAACATTAATTGGAATCAAATGCTAATTGAATTGAAAATTAAAAACTCAGATTCAGTTATTGTAGGACAACCAGAATTTTACAAAGCACTTAGCAATTGCATAAAAACCTATTCTATTGATGATTGGAAATCCTATTTAAAATGGAATGTACTAAATTCTTTTGCGGCTTATTTGAATAAAGACATTGAAGATCAAAACTTCAAATTTTATGCAACCATAATGAGTGGTGTAAAAGAACAAAAACCACGTTGGAAAAAAGTGGTAGAACAAACCGACGGCTCTTTAGGTGAATTAATAGGTCAAGTCTATGTTAACGAATATTTACCAAAAGGATCTAAAGAAAAGTTATTAGAAATTGGAAATAACATTCGTAATGTCTATGCCGAACACATTAAAAAGTTAGATTGGATGAGTCAACCAACCAAAGAGAAAGCGCTTTATAAATTAAGTAAAGTAGTCATGAAAGTGGGCTATCCCGATAAATGGAAAGATATGAGCAGTATTGCTATCGACAGAAAATCATATTGTGCAAACATCGTCGCTGTCAGTAAATGGGAGTATGATTATATGATTGCTAAATTTGGGAAACCTGTTGACAGAACCGAATGGGGAATGTATCCACAAACGTATAATGCCTACTACAATCCAAGTAATAACGAAATTTGTGTTCCTGCCTGTAATATTATAGTTCCAGGTTTTGAAGGTAGAATGCCAGATGACGCTGTGTTGTACGGAATTATTGGCGGCTCAACTTTCGGTCACGAAATTACCCACGGATTTGACGATCAGGGAAGTCAATACGATGAAAAAGGAAACCTAAACAATTGGTGGACTGCTCAAGATTTGGCAAAGTTTCAAAACAAAACCAAGTTAATTGTATCACAATTCAATAAATACGAAGTGGTCGATGGCAAGTTTGTGAATGGAGATGCCACTCAAGGTGAAAATATCGCCGACTTAGGTGGGACAGTTATGGGTTACGAAGCCTTCAAGAAAACAAAACAATATACAACCAATGAAAAAATCAGTGGATTAACGCCAGACCAACGCTTCTTTTTAGCGTACGGTTATGCCTGGATGGTGAATACGAATAAAGAAGCACTGGCACAACAAGTAATGACCGATGTACATGCACCAGCAAAATATAGGGTTAACGGACCATTGAGTAATATTCCTGAGTTTTATAAAACGTTTAATGTAAAACCAAACAATAAAATGTACCAAGCCGATTCACTTAGAGTTGTCATTTGGTAAATTAGCAGAACATGATAAAAGTCAAAAAACTACAATCGCAAGGTTGTAGTTTTTTTTATTTAACGTAATTTTTATTATACGGCATTTCAATTTTCAGTAAATTTGAAGTCTAAAATTATGCAATGAAAATAGCTATTGTTTGTTATCCTACTTTTGGAGGAAGCGGCGTTGTTGCGACCGAGCTTGGACTTGAATTAGCACATCGCGGACACGAAATTCACTTTATTACCTACCGACAACCGGTTCGTTTGGCGCTGTTGAATCCGAATGTACATTACCACGAAGTAAATGTTCCCGAGTATCCTTTGTTTCATTATCAACCTTATGAGCTGGCTTTATCGAGCAAATTAGTGGATATGGTGAAATTGTATAATATCGATTTATTGCATGTGCATTACGCTATTCCACATGCTTACGCAGGCTATATGGCAAAACAAATGTTGAAAGATGAAGGTATTTATTTACCGATGGTTACGACACTTCACGGAACCGATATTACCTTAGTTGGAAATCATCCTTTTTATAAAACGGCCGTTAGTTTTAGTATCAATAAATCGGATGTGGTAACTTCTGTTTCCCAAAGTTTAAAAGACGACACCTATAATTTATTCAATATTAAAAAAGAAATTCATGTTATCCCTAATTTTATCGAATTGGATAAAATTAGAAATGAATCATTAATTTCTTGTCAACGTTCGGTTATGGCAAATAAAGAAGAACGAATAGTAACCCATATTAGTAATTTTAGAAAAGTAAAACGAATTCCGGATGTCATAAAGATTTTTTATAAAATTCAAGAACAAATTCCAGCCAAATTGATGATGGTGGGAGACGGACCTGAAAAAGGAAAAGCAGAAAAATTGTGTATTGATTTAGGAATCCAAGACAAAGTTATATTCTTCGGAAACAGTAATGAAATAGATCAAATCTTATCGTATTCCGATTTGTTTTTGTTGCCTTCAGAAACCGAAAGCTTCGGACTCGCTGCTCTCGAAGCAATGGCGTGGAGTGTTCCCGTAATATCAAGTAATTCAGGAGGTTTACCAGAAGTGAATTTTGATGGCGATTCAGGTTATTTAAGTAATGTGGGTAATGTAGATGAAATGGCTGCAAATGCGCTGAAAATACTAAGCAATAATGAAACACTAAAAACGTTTAAAGAAAATGCATTGGCTGTCGCCAAACAATTTGACATTAAAAATATTTTGCCTTTATACGAGGAATTGTATAAAAACGCCATCAATCAAGTAGTAGAATGAGAAAAGTAATTTGCCTTTTATCGGTTTTAGTGATAGTATCTTGTTCGCCAACAAAAACTAAAGATACTGGAGCATTGTACCAGGTTTTAGTTTCGAGTGAAAACGGTGGTGGCAACTTTCAGTTTTATGAAATTTTTACCGAAGCCAAAGAGTTTAAAATGTTGCTCGGAGATGATGAATTAAAAAAACTAGTACAACCAAACGATATCAATACGTCCAATTTTATAGTTTTAAATATGGGAGAAAAAACCACAGGAGGGTATTCTATCGAAGTAGTAAAAGTAGAAGAGTTATCCGATAAGATTGTGGTTACAGTAAAAGAAAACAAACCTACAACCGGAGATAATGTAACCGATGCCATAACAAATCCTTACACCGTAGTCAAGATAAATTCGAAAAAACCAATTGAGATAAAATAGGGCCGAAAAAAACAATTCAGTGAATTGTTTTTTGTAGGAGCCAGGCGGTGCGTTGGCCTCAAATAAAAAACCCCGATATAATCGGGGCTTTTTTATTAAAATTTATAACGTACACTAAGCGCGACGTCCGGACCAAAATTTTCTTCTCTCCAATTGTCAGAATTGAAATATACTTCAGGTCTGAAATCGACCGCTATCTGAATCGGAATTTTAAAATTGTATTCAATTCCAATATCACCAGCAACAAAGCCAAAAGTTCCGTGATCGTCGTAATTAGGATCAAAAGGATAGTTGTTGTTATTATAGACATTATTGTCATAACGCCAGCTTCCTAATCCACCTCCAACACCAACATACCAATAAAATCCTTTATCAATATTCCAATACCATTGGTACAAAGCAGCTAATTTTACAGCATCTACATGCTTGCTGTTTCTCCATCCCAAATCAAATTCCAAACGATTGCTTTTGAAAATTTGTCGTTGGTAGGACACTTCGCCACCAAAACCATCGTTGTCGCCTAATCGCAATCCAATTGCGTTTTTCGAAACTACTTCCTGAGCTTGAACGCTCATTGTTAATCCAATTAACATAAAAATACTTAAAATTACTTTTTTCATAATAGGTTGTTTTAATTTTTACAAATATCATTAGAATAGCATTCTTGGAGTTTACAAAATTTTCAAATACTGTTATATAATTCCTAGTTCAGCTCTCAAGATATTTTTTGTTACTACTCCAATAACAATCGCTTTTAAATTTTAGTATAATTTTTTGACGCAATTTTATGCACTCGTATTTGTTCAAAAGTTATTAAAATAGAAAGCAATAACGCCTACTATTTTAGACGAAAACCTTTATATTTGTTGAAAACAATCAGTAATGGCAGGAAATAGTTACGGAACACTTTTCAAATTAACCACATTTGGTGAATCGCACGGAGAAGCTTTAGGCGGAGTAATTGATGGTTGTCCTTCTGGAATAACTATAGATTTATTCGCTATCCAAAACGAAATGCAACGCCGCAAACCCGGACAATCTTCCATAGTCACCCAACGAAAAGAAGAAGACGAAGTGCAATTGCTATCCGGAATTTTTGAAGGTAAAACCACCGGAACACCAATCGGATTTATCATTCCAAATACCAATCAAAAATCAGATGATTATTCGCATATCAAAGACAGTTACCGACCAAGTCATGCCGATTATGTGTATGAAAAAAAATACGGAATCCGTGATTATCGCGGTGGCGGAAGAAGTTCTGCACGAGAAACAGCTTGTCGGGTTGTTGCCGGAGCCATCGCCAAACAGGTTTTAAAAGACATAAAAATTAATGCTTTTGTTTCGTCTGTCGGAACTATTTTTATCGACAAACCCTATCAGGAATTGGATTTCAATTTAACAGAAACCAATGCCGTTCGTTGTCCCGATGCTGCTACTGCCCAAAAAATGGAAAACTACATCAAAGAAATCCGCAAAGAAGGCGATACCGTGGGTGGAACAGTAACGTGCGTATTGCAAAATGTTCCGCTTGGTTTGGGCGAACCGGTTTTCGATAAATTGCACGCCGAACTCGGAAAAGCAATGCTTTCGATCAATGCCGTAAAAGGCTTCGAATTCGGAAGCGGTTTTTGCGGATCTCAAATGAAAGGAAGTGAACACAACGATTTATACAACGAAGACGGAACTACGAAAACCAACCTTTCGGGTGGAATTCAAGGTGGCATTTCCAACGGAATGGATATCTATTTTCGCGTGGCTTTTAAACCGGTCGCGACACTAATTCAAAAGCAGGAAGTCCTTACCAACGACAACAAAATTGTCGAGCAACAAGGCAAAGGTCGCCACGATCCATGTGTAGTACCGCGTGCGGTGCCAATTGTCGAAGCTATGGCTGCGTTGGTGTTGGCCGATTTTTATCTGATAAATAAAACCTATAATCCGAATTATTAAAAGCAATTCCAGCTATGCGTTTCAAGTTTGCTTGTAAAATCCTTTTTTTCTATAATCAAAAACATGCTTCCGTTGGTCGCAGTTTTTAATCAAGAAAAAATAGTATTTTCCTTCACAAAGCTTTCCACTGCTATCTGGGCTATAACAAAATCCTCATATAAATGACTACAACCGAAACCAATCAACCTCAAAAAAAATCCATTTTCAGCAACCTTACCATGCAAATACTTATTGCTATGGTTATCGGCGCTTTATTGGGAGTCTACATCCACAATAATTTTGCAGAAGACGATGCCAAAAGTTTTAGCGATAAGATAAAAATGCTGGCAACCATCTTTATTCGTTTGGTGCAAATGATTATCTCACCATTGGTTTTTACCACTTTGGTAGTCGGAATTGCAAAATTGGGAGATGTCAAATCCGTCGGACGAATAGGAGGAAAGGCACTGGGTTGGTTCTTCTCAGCATCGTTTATTTCGTTGTTAATCGGAATGTTTTGGGTAAATACCTTACAACCGGGAGTCGGTTTAAAATTAGGAAACGTCGATCTAACAACCGCTTCAGAAGTGACCGATAAAACACAAGGTTTCTCTTTCCAGAATTTTGTAGAACACATCATACCGAAAAGTATCGTCGAAGCAATGGCAACCAACGAGATTTTACAAATAGTAATTTTCTCGATTTTCTTCGGATTAGCCGCAGCATCCATCGGAGCCAATGCAAAACCCGTGGTGAATGCTTTAGACAAAACATCGCACATCATTTTAAAAATGGTAAATTATGTAATGAAGTTTGCGCCAATTGGGGTTTTCGGAGCCATTGCCGGAGTTTTTGCCATAAAAGACGTCAGCGATTTACTTGTTACATACGCCAAATTTTTTAGTTCGTTTATGGTCGGAATAGGCTCGCTTTGGCTGTTCTTATTACTGGTTGGCTATATTTTCTTAAAAAAGAGAATGACAACCTTGCTAAAACATATCGTTAGTCCGCTAGTTATTGCCTTCGGAACGACAAGTAGTGAAGCCGTTTTTCCAAAACTTACCGAAGAACTAGAACGCTTCGGAGTGAAAGACAAAATCGTTTCTTTCATGCTGCCACTTGGTTATTCTTTCAACCTCGATGGAAGTATGATGTACATGACTTTTGCCAGTATTTTTATTGCGCAAGTCTATGGTGTTCATTTAGATACACCAACGCAAATGACCATGTTATTGGTTTTAATGTTAACCAGTAAAGGAATAGCGGGTGTACCTAGAGCAAGTTTGGTAGTAGTTGCTGCCACATGTGGGATGTTTAAAATTCCGGTGGAAGGAATTGCTTTGATACTTCCTATCGATCATTTTTGTGATATGTTTAGAAGCGCTACTAATGTATTAGGAAATGCTATAGCTACATCGGTGGTTGGGAAATGGGAGAAGGAGTAGTATGATGTTAATGTTATAAACGAGTTAGTGGTCATTCTTTCGCAGAATCAAGAATCTGACGCAATTTTTAAATCAAAATATAAACCAATGATAAAGTCTTTTCTCCTTTTATTCCTTTTTTTAATCACATCCTTTGCGAGTGCACAAAAAATTACTGCCTGGTATAACCATACTTTATTGGATGTACAGAATTTGGAAAGTAGTGTAGCTTTTTACACCCAAGTCTTTCAGGTAGACACTATACCGTATCCCTTTCCTCCAAGCCCTCTATACAATGTAAAATGGTTGAAATTTGGTGATGGTACTGAACTCCATTTATCACAGTGGCTCAATGACACCACTAAAGTTGCCGTTGACGTACCTTCGGCACCAAAATATGTAGGTTTTGTACACCTAGGTTTTATGGTAATTTCTATGGATGCTTTTCTGAAGAGGCTTATGGAAGTAAGCAGCGATTACAAATCAGGCAAATACAAGCACCCAATTATTGACAGAATGCCCAACGGTGCGAAAACTATCGAGATTAAAGACCCTGATGGAAACGAAATACACGTAATAGAAGCAATGCCTGCAAGCAGTAGCACGAACCGCTAACAGCCGTTTGGCAAGATTGCGAATTTTGTGGAAAGTTCACGTTTGCGTTCCGCAAGAAATATTATCTTAGTGGAAAATATAACGTTCGCTATGCCGCAACTATGTCTGGCAGCGGAACGTTAGCGATAATTATATTCAAGAAAATTCTTAAAAATGAAAACTATCTTCTTAATTCTAATTTTCACTATATCAAATACAATTGATTTAGAAATAAAATCACTTTTAAATGATAAAGTTGAACTAAAGATTCCGAAAAGATTCGATATTATGTCAGAAAAAATGGCAAAAATGAAATATCCTTCAGAAAGAAGACCAACGATAGTTTACACAAATGAATCTGGCGGAATAAATGTTGGCTTGAACTTGACAAAAAGTAAAGCCAGCCAAGAGAACATCTCTTCATTTAAAGATATGATGCTAAAAACTTTTAAAAATGCATATCCATCCGCTGAATGGATTGATAATGGAGTTAAAGAAATAAACGGCAGGAAAGTTGGATATTTAGAAATGGTAACTCCTGCGATTGATACTAAAATATATAATCTTATATTTTTTACTGACGTTGATGGCCAATTATTACTTTGCACATTTAATTGTACTGAAAAAAATATTAAAGAGTGGAAACCTGTCGCAAAAGAAATTATGACCTCAATAAAAATAAAATAACTATCGCTAACACTATCTAGTAACTATTGCTCGTCTATTGCTAATGGAAACAATAATTTTCATAACTTCGTTTTCTTCTAGTAGAGAACAAAGCGTTCCAAAAATCACAAAAACTTCCCCCTAATTTCAGCACTCGGCATCATACAACTGTCTTTTTTACCAAACCATTTGTACCGATTTTTAGCAATAACATCGTAAACAAAATTTTTGATAAACCTCGGTAAAACACTAAAGATAGTTAGCACCGAAATGGCTCCGCCTAATTCACTAGCCACTTTTAAAGCAGCTTCCGCTTTGTTGTAGTACGCAACTCCCGGTTGGTACAATAAAAAGCTATCCATTTTTGAAGTATCCACGCCAATGTAATTGGTAATTTTTTTTCCCAACTCCGATTGTAAGGACACAAATCGGAATACATCTTTCTTATCGTGTTCTATAATGTACTGCACAGAAGCATCACATAAATTGCAAACACCATCAAATAGAATAATTTTTTTGTCTTGTGGTAATTCGTCCATTGATTATTTTTTTGCTCGTTCTACAAATTCAAGCGTTTCAATACTTACTGTCGACATAAAAACGCCGTAATTAATTATTGCTTTATTTTTTTCTATTTTTTCGATAGTGCCAACGGCTTTTCCATCAATCATTCGGACTCTATCTCCAATTTTTAAGGTTACTTTGGGTTGAATTAATTGTTTCGCCGCTTTCATTTTCTTTTCTTTTTTGACTTCTCGAATGGCTGCTACTTTGACTATTACTTCTTCAACAATTTGTTTTTTAATTATCGCTTTTTCTTTAACCTCTTTCGTTGTTGCTTTTTTACGCTTGGAGTTTTCGATTTCTACAATTTTCAAAATCTCACCAATAAGTACTTTTTTATCTTTATTGTTGAAGTACTTTTCAGCAATATCATCCAACTTCTGTCCGATATAAATCAAACGTTGATTGGCATCATACAGCTCTTGGTATTTTTCTAATTTATCTTGAATTTTAGCATTAATCGTTTCCATTTTTTTTCCTTCTTCACGCGCTTTAATCTCTTCTTCCTTAAGATTTAGCGATGTCTTCTCCATTTTAGAACGCTCCTTTTGTAAGGTCGCAATGGTTTTATCAAAACGTACTTTGCCTCCTTCAATTTTCTTTTTGGCTCTGTTGATTAATCCGTAGGGAATTCCGTTTTTCTGCGCAACTTCAAAAGTAAAGGAACTTCCGGCCTGACCTAATACCAGTTTATACATCGGTTCTAACGATTTTTCATCAAACAACATATTGGCATTGGACGCAAATGGCAGTTCATTCGCCAGTATTTTTAAATTGGAATAATGTGTCGTAATAATTCCGAATGCTTCCCGATGATAAAATTCTTCTAAAAAAGTTTCTGCCAAAGCGCCACCCAATTCGGGATCAGAACCCGTTCCGAATTCGTCAATTAAGAACAAGGTTTTGGCGTTGCATTTCTTTAGAAAATAATTCATGTTCTTCAATCGATAACTGTACGTACTCAAATGATTTTCGATCGATTGATTATCGCCAATATCCGTCAAAATCCGGTCAAATAAAAAGGTTTCACTTCGCTCGTGAACCGGAATCAACATTCCAGATTGCAACATCAATTGCAATAAACCAACGGTTTTAAGCGATATGGTTTTTCCGCCAGCATTGGGTCCAGAGATTACAATAATTCTACTGTCTTTATTCAATTCGATAGTTTGCGGAAATGTTTTTTCTTTTTTAATTGTATTGTTCAAATACAAAATAGGATGGAAGGCATCTTTAAAATACAAG
>JANNCY010000123.1:0-10562 GCA_031387085.1 Flavobacteriales bacterium
GATACCTTAATCGATAAAAAAGATTTAAAGAAAGACGAAGCTATTTTTAATGTCTTGAGAGAATACATCAAAGGAACTAAAAACATTCTTTTTGAAGGAGATGGTTACAGCGACGCATGGGAAAAAGAAGCTAAAAAACGCGGATTGAGCAATCACAAAACGACTCCAACAGCTTTAAAAGCCAAAGTGTCTAAAAAGGCATTGGATTTATTCAAGGATTTAAACGTAATGAACCATATTGAAGTAGAAGCTCGCTACGAAATCGAATTGGAAGAATACACCAAAAAAATCCAAATTGAAGGAAGAGTTCTTGGCGATATCGCTCGTAATCACGTAATTCCAACAGCAATCCGTTATCAAAATACTTTAATTGAAAACGTGTGTGGATTAAAAGAAATATTTGGCACCACTTTCGAAAAAGTAGCTAAAGAACAAATTTCTATCATCAAAGAAATTTCGGCTCATATCGAAGGTATCAACACCAACGTAGAAGCGATGACCGAAGCTCGTAAAAAAGCCAACGTTTTAACTGATGCTCAAAAAATGGCAGAAATGTATTGTGACAAGGTTAAACCTTACTTCGAAACCATCCGTGAACACTGTGATAAATTAGAACTTTTAGTAGATGACGAAATTTGGACATTGACCAAATACAGAGAGTTGTTATTTACTAGGTAAGAAAATTGGGATTAAAAAAAAAAGCCTGCTTGAAGATTTTTGAGCAGGTTTTTTATTGGAATTACTTTTGTTTCCATAAAATTATTTTTGACTATATTCGTTATCTTATTATGACACGAATTTTTACTTTTATATTCTTTTTTGGAATTTCGACTTTTGTTTTTTCGCAAGAGCAATTCGCTGTTTATTTCGACAGTAATAAATCTGATATTACCAAATCGGAAGAAAAAAAACTACAAATATGGTTACAAACCAATACAGAAATCAAGGTTGTAGCAATTAATGGTTATACCGATGAAGATGGAAGTAATGGCTTTAATGATACGTTGGCAAAGAAAAGAGTCGATTTTATTTTCAAACAAATTAAAGATAAAATCAAAATTCGTGATGATTTTAAAACGCGAAGTTTTGGAGAAAATTTTAAACAATCCCACAACAAAGCCGAAAACAGAAAAGTAACAATTTATTATTTATTGCCGAAAGATCTTCCGCGTGAAAATGAAATTTTAGGAATAAAGCCAACACCCACTGTTGTCGAACCAATCGAAATCATTCCAATTGAAGAAGATGCAATGAATTTTCCCGAAAATGCAACGCTTGCCGAAAAAGTAGCATTATCCCAAAAGGGAACATTAATACGTTTGAAAGACATTAATTTTTATATTAATACATTTGCTATGATGCCTACATCAAAGAAATCAGTAGACGAATTAATAAATGTGTTGAAAAAATATCCCAAATTAAAAATTGAAATTCAAGGCCATATTTGTTGCGTGAATAAAGATGTGAAGAATTTATCGCTCGATAGAGCCCGACAAGTAAAAAGAGTTTTGGTTTCAGAAGGTATTGGCGAAAAAAGAATTCTGGTAAAAGGATTCGGAGTTTCCAAACCAAAATTTCCTATTCCCGAGAAAAGCGAATACGAAGCCGAAAGAAACCGAAGAGTTGAAATAATGATTTTAGAACGATAATTATGAATAAAAATTTACTGCTACTTCTTTTTTTATTTTCTATACTGACTTCAGCTCAAAACAAATTAGATGTTTATTTCGATTTTGATAAATATGATTTGAATGTTGAAGCAGTAAAAAAAATCAACAGTTGGATTGCCGAAGGGAAAAACTATCAAGTGACAAAACTCTACGGATTTTGCGATTGGAAAGGAACCAACACTTACAATGATACTTTGGCTTTAAAACGGGTAAATCAAGTTTTTAATTTTCTAAAAGAAAGCAGTATTGAAGTTAAAAAAGACATGGAAATTCGTGGTTTTGGCGAAGATTTCGAACAATCAAAAATACAAGGTGAAAATAGAAGAGTAACTATTATTTTTCAAGAAAAAGCACAAATAGTGACAGAAAAACCTGCCGAAGCCGTCAAAGAACCGCTAAAAGAAAAAATGAAAACGGCTAAAAAAGGCGATATAATCACACTAGAAAACATCTATTTTTTCAATAACTCTGCCAAAACCGTCCCAAAATCTGAACCACTTTTGTACGAACTTTTATGTGTCATGAACGATAATCCAAAATTGGTTATTGAAATTCAAGGACATATTTGTTGCAAACGTCCGGATCAAAAAGAAGTCATTTCTACCGCACGTGCCAAAACGGTTTACAATTATCTAATTCGAAATAAAATCAATCGAAACCGAATGTCATTTAAAGGTTACGGCGTTACACGGCCTGTGCATCCCATTCCTGAAAAAAATACGCAAGAAGAAGATGAAAACCGTCGTGTTGAAATTTTAATTGTAGATAATTAGAAGCAAATGGCTTGGGCATTTTTGTGATCCTTTTTCCTGCTTTTCGTTGCAATCTTTTTGTTCGTTCCTCACAAAAAGGATTTACACTTCAATCAGGGCTAGTAAATGTTCCATTTTTCTTCTTGTGAAAATTCCACCCGAGCACAAAGTGCGAACAGACGTAGTAAATCCCAATACATATCTTTATATTTGCAAACACAACAAAATCTAAAGCAACGTTTAGATGAAACTACTTCAAAATGAGTTCCGATAACATTCAACGCTACGCCATGCGCGGAGTTTCTGCTTCTAAAGAAGACGTTCACAACGCCATAAAAAACATCGATAAGGGATTATTCCCCAAAGCATTTTGTAAAATTGTTCCCGATTATCTAACCAATGATGACGATTATTGCTTAATTATGCATGCCGATGGTGCAGGAACAAAATCATCGTTAGCGTACATGTATTGGAAAGAAACGGGTGATATCTCGGTGTGGAAAGGCATTGCGCAAGATGCGTTAATCATGAATATCGACGATTTATTATGCGTTGGTGCCACCGATAATATCCTACTTTCGTCCACCATCGGAAGAAACAAAAACCTAATTCCAGCCGAAGTAATCTCTGCAATAATCAACGGAACAGAAGAACTAATTGCCGAACTTAAAAGTTACGGTGTCACCATTCATTCTACTGGTGGCGAAACTGCAGACGTAGGTGATTTGGTGCGGACCATCATTGTCGATTCGACAGTAACTGCTCGCATGAAACGAAGCAAAGTTATCGACAATGCCAACATTCAAGGCGGAGATGTGATTGTAGGTTTAGCGTCATTCGGACAAGCAAATTATGAAAAAAGTTATAATGGCGGAATGGGAAGCAATGGACTAACTTCAGCACGACACGATGTTTTTGATCATTATTTAGCCGATAAATTCCCGGAAAGTTTTGACAGTTCAGTTCCAAAGGAATTAGTGTATTCCGGAAAAGTAAAACTGACTGACGCTGTAGAAAATTCACCAATTGATGCTGGGAAATTAGTGCTTTCGCCGACACGAACCTATGCACCAATTATCAAAGCAATTTTAGATAAATATACTTCAAACGATATTCACGGAATGGTCCATTGTTCAGGTGGTGCACAAACCAAAGTGTTGCATTTTGTAGACAATGTGCATGTAATTAAAGATAATTTATTTCCAGTGCCGCCGTTGTTCCAACTCATCCAAGAGCAATCTAACACCGATTGGAAAGAAATGTACCAGGTTTTTAATTGCGGGCACCGAATGGAATTGTACGTTCCAACTACAATAGCTAATGACATCATCGAAATCTCAAAATCATTTGGTGTTGAGGCACAAATCGTAGGAAGGGTAGAAGTTTCTGAAAACAAAAAACTCACTATTGAAAGTGAGTTTGGTAAGTTTAAATATTAGTGCAACACTAATGAACCGCTATTTTTTTTGTAACGGATTGACCATCACCAGTGCTTACTTTTATAAAATAAAAACCGGAACTTAGATTTCCTTTTTCTAAACTTATTTCATTTCCGGAAAAAAATTGCTTACTGATTTCTGCTCCGCTGATATCATAAAACGTTAATTCGGCATTCTCTAATTCTTGATTGAAAGTAATCGTACTGTTGGATGCTACGGGGTTAGGAAATACAGTCAAGTCTAACCCATTTTGAAAAGTTGGTGTAGCTAACGACGAGGCGGTTAATTTTGCGAAAAATATCTGATTGCTGTTAGAGCCGGTTCCTGCATTATTTAAAACTCCGATTCCAAAGTTAATGCTACTGCTCAAGTAGGATCCCAATAAAAACACATTGTTATTTTGATCCAATACGGTTTTTATACCATTCTCAAATGAAGAACCACCCACCATTTTTCCCCAAACTTCATTACCATTAGGGTCATATTTTGCCAGGGTGCAATCATCGCTACCTGAATTTATCATTACGGTATTTCCAAATAGGATGGAAGGACAAATGCTGGTGCCTGATAAATAAGTACTTCCTTGCGAATCAATTGCAATAGATGTAGCAGAATACTTTCCATCAGAACACGTTTTGGCCCAAATTATAGTTCCGTTGTTATTGTATTTTACCAAAGCAGAGTTAACATAGCTGCAGTTTAGGATTATACCATCAAAATTTATTGTTGTATCGCCATAGTTTCCAACACATACGACATTTCCTGAACTGTCTGTAACCACACCAACACCACGATTGAGGGAACTTCCAGACCATTTTTTAGACCAATTGTAATTCCCTGCTGCATCATATTTAATCAAAAACATAGAACTTACCCCAGTATTATTAAGCGTATTTACACCGTCACTCATTGCGGTACTACTAAAATTTCCGGTTATGAATATGTTATTATTTAGATCGGTAGTAATGCAATCGGCCCGCTCATTTGAGGTTCCGGCGATTCTTTTTGTCCACATTACATTTCCGGCACTGTTATATTTGGCTATGAAAACGTCGGTGCTCCCAAGGTTAGTGAGCGAGTTGGCTCCGAAATTACAAGTGGCACTGCTAAAGTACCCGGTAATCAGGATATCACCATTCTGACTTACTCTCACGCTATTGCAATGATCATCTAATGCGCCACCAGCTTTATTGGCCCAAACAACATTCCCTGATGCATCATATTTAACGATGAACATATCATTGCCATAATTAGTAGCAATGCCAGGATTGGTTAGTACAGTGGTTCCAATAGTTATACTTGGACTGGTAAAATTGCCTACAACTATTAGATTTCCGGAACTGTCAGTGGCTATAGAAGTGGTAGTGTCATCATACGCGCCGCCAAATGATTTGGCCCAGATTAAACTACCTGTAGCACTGTACTTGGCAATAAATACATCATTGCTACTGGTACTGCTATTTGATAAAGTCGTTGTGCCTAACGTAATTGTTGGGCTTCCAAACTGACCAATGACAAAGATATTTCCGTTTGAATCAGTAGCTAAGCTAGATCCGCGATCATTTGAAGTGCCTGTACTGCCCGATATGCCTTTGTACCATGACCATGCTGGAGCCTGGGAATATGACAGGGTGTAATTGATGCATAGAAATAGTAGTAAGAGTAATTTTCTTTCCATAGGTCTAATTTTTAAATTAAAGCAATTTTTAAAATTAATCAAAAAAAGTAAATCCATCTACTTTTTTATCGATAATTCTTACAACCCACATTCTATTTTGTGAGAGGTTCTTTTTGATAACCCAATTAGTTTTGTAATTTTGAAAGAAAAAATGATACTCAATCCCAAAAACGGCATCGATCAATTGCTCTTCGGAATGAAGCGCAACGATGTTATTTCCTTATATGGAAATCCAGATAAACAGTTTGAAGATGACGATAGCAATGTCATTTTTTTATACAATCAACACCAATGGCGTTTGACTTTTTACGAAGATGAAGATTTTCGTCTAGGTTACGTCATTTCTTCCAATCCGGAAATACAACTATTAGATAAAAATGTTGTCGGACGAAATGTCGAAGAAGTAAAACAAGAATTACCATTTAAATCATGGGAAACGGAAGATTTTGATTCTACCGAAAATCATTTCAACGAAAGCAATTGGCTCATTTTACAATCGGAATTCGGAATAATCATCCGTGTAGAAATCGGAGCCATTATTAACGACAATGACACTTTCGATTGGAAATTCAAAAAATAAGACCAAAAAAAAGCCCCCAATTTCTTGGGGGCCTTTTTTTGTATTGATTTATGGCGTATTGATTTTCAATAACTCAACTTCAAAAATTAAATCACTTTTCGCTGGAATAATTTCTCCCATCGCTCTATCGCCGTAAGCTAAATTATAAGGAATGTAGAATTTATATTTGGAACCTTCCGACATCAACTGTAAACCTTCTGTCCATCCTTTGATTACTTGGTTCAACCCAAAATCGATAGGTTCACCTCTTTGTACACTACTGTCAAATACTTTTCCACTTACTAAATTCCCAGTGTAATGTACTTTTACATTACTTGTAGCTGTTGGTTTTGGACCTGTACCTTCTTTTAAAACAATATATTTTAAACCGCTTGCTGTTGTGGTACCATTGGCAAATTCTTTCAAAGCATTGGCGCAAAGTACGGCTCTTTCAGCATTGTCTTTTTCCACTAGTTTTGCCTCATCTTGTGCTTTATTAGCGAAATAAGCAGTAAAGGTTTTAGCAGCATCAAATTTAGTTGCTGCAGCACCTTTTCTAACAATGGTGATTTTAATAATTAAATCGTCTTGTGCAATAGCATTTACTACATCTTGACCTGAAGTTACATAACCAAAAATAGTATGTTTATCACCATTGTCACTTAACCAAGGCGTTTCCTTGTGTGTTATAAAAAACTGTGACCCATTGGTTTTAGGACCCGAATTAGCCATAGCCAAGATTCCAGCTCTATCAAATTTAGCACCAGTAAATTCATCCTTAAAGGCATAACCTGGACCGCCAGAACCATTTCCTTGGGGATCTCCACCTTGAATCATAAAGTCTTTAATTACTCTGTGGAATTTTAAACCATCAAAAAAGTGTTTCCCTTTAAGGTTAGCATCCGTTACAAATGTGTTGGTTCCTTCCGCTAAAGAGATAAAGTTGGCCACTGTAACTGGTGTTTTGGTGTATTCCAATTTTACAATGATTTTACCTTTTGAGGTTTCAAATTCAGCAAAAATGCCATCATTCGGATTTGCAGCAATTGCTTTTTTTGTTGTAATAGCAACTGCTTTTTTTACAGTTTTTTTAGTTGTCTGTGCGAAACTTAATGTTGCTCCTAAAAAGAACAGACAAAGGATTCTAGATTTCATTTTCATCGTATTAATATTTAGTATTTAAGTTAATTTATTATTGTTTTTCAAGCATTTGAATTTCAAAAATGATATTGGAATTGGGTGGAATTATAGTTCCCGCACCTTGTTCTCCATAAGCCAAATTGGCTGGAATAAATAAAACAGCTTTATCACCGACTTTCATTTTTTCCAATCCTTCAATAAAACCAGGAATTAATCCGGTTTTACTTCCCACAACAAAAGGAAATGGTTTGTAACCGTTTTGCAATTGTTTCTGCTCATTGAATTTACCATAACTTTCTTCAACAGACTTGCGGCTGCTATCAAATAACATTCCGTTTTCAAGAAATCCAGCATAATCGATATAAACCGTTGAACCATTTGCGGGTTTTTTACCACCACCATTTTCCGTGATTTTATAGAATAATCCAGTAGTAGATTTGGTGGCTTTTGTTTTTATTTTTTCAAAGTAAGCGACTTTGTCAGCCATTAATACTTTATTCTGAGCTTCATTTTTTGCTTTCAATTCTGCATCAATTCCTACTTGTTTTTTTTGATTTTCAGCTTCATTTTTAAAATAATCATTAAAAATTTTAGCTGCATCGAATTTTTTCACCGCTTCACCTTTTCTAATAATTTTAACAGAAATGATTTCATCATTTACTGCAATGTCATTCACGACTTTCATTCCATCGTTAATGACATAACCAAAAACTGAATGTCTACCGTCGAGGTTTGGAGTAGGAGCAAGCGTAATAAAAAACTGACTTCCATTGGTATTCGGTCCCGAATTGGCCATGGATAACGTTCCTTCCTTATCGTGTCCTAAATCGCAAAATTCATCTTTAAAAGCATAACCACAACCACCAGATCCATTGCCAAGAGGATCGCCACCTTGAATAACAAAACCAGGATCCACGCGGTGAAATTTCAATCCATCATAAAAAGGTTTGCTCTTAAATTCCTCGCTTACAAAATTGTTTTTTCCTTCGCAAAGTGTAACAAAATTGGCAACCGTAATTGGTGCTTTTGTGTATTCGAGTTCAACGGTTATTGTTCCTTTTGAGGTTTCAATATCGGCATATAATCCGTCTGGCAAATCAGTATGCACTTCTTTTTTACAAGAAGAAAAAATAGTCATTACTGTTAGTAATAAGAGCCCTTTTTTAATCATTTTTATTCTGTAATTAATTTATTTTCTGGTTTAAAATCATTCAAAGTTACGGTACATATAATCGGTTCGTTGGTTCCGATTTTTTTATTATCTCCGTGATAGCCATACGCCATGTGTGATGGAAAAAGAAACGTTACTTTCTCCGTTTTATGCATCAATTTTATTCCGTTTTGCAAACCTGAGATTAAGTTTTGTTTGTCAACGACATACGTTTGTGGTTTTAATTCCACTTCAGAATAAATAACATTGCCTTTTAAATCTCTAATTTCATAATCAAAATTAGCAACATCTCCTTTTTTTGGACGCAACGTATCTTTGTCATTTTTAATTTCATAATGATACCAATAGCCTTTTTGAGAGGCAATGTATTTTATTTGTGGATTGCTTTTGATAATCGAATCCAACAGTCGTTCTTCTCCTTTAATTAGTTTTTTATTTCTTTCAACAGATTCCATTAAAAAAGTTCCTGAAGATTGTGAAATAGGTCGTCTCGCCTGTTGTTGTTTGCAACTGGCAACCACAATCAGTAGAAGAAATAACAAGGAAATATATTTAAATTTTGTCATTATTA
Source organism: Flavobacteriales bacterium (assembly GCA_031387085.1). Taxonomy (GTDB): domain Bacteria; phylum Bacteroidota; class Bacteroidia; order Flavobacteriales; family Flavobacteriaceae; genus Flavobacterium. Next base: position 8,981 of record JANNCY010000123.1, read on the forward strand.
TATTGTAATTTTTGTAAGTAAGTGTTCTAATTTTTTAACGGTATTTTCTAATGTATCGTTTGATTTTCCTCCTGCTGCATTCACGTGTCCACCACCATTAAAATGATCTCTTGCGAATCGATTCACATCAAAACCACCTTGCGAACGGAAAGATATTTTAATTATATTCTCTTCCCGATGTTCAATTAATATTACAGCAAAAATAATATCTTTTATGGTTAATCCATAATTTACTATGCCTTCTGTATCTCCTTTTACATAATGAAATTCATCCAACTCCTTTTGCGAAAGTGTAGTGAAGGCGGTTTTATATTGCGGTAGTACTTTCATATTTTGCAATGCTCTTCCAAGCAATTGCAATCTATCGTACGAATTATTGTCGTAAATTAAAGTTGGGATTTCAGAATTGTCTATTCCCAGGTCAATAAATTCAGCTACGATGCGATGTGTTGTTCCTGTAGTTTTTGGATAGCGAAATTGCCCAGAATCGGTCATGATTCCCGTATACAAACAAGTTGCAATGGTTTTGTCAATTAGTGTTTTCTGATTCAGAAAACCGATGAGATTGTATATCATTTCACAAGTCGAACCAAATGCCGTATCTGAATAAGTAACTGTTGCATAGGTATCAGGCGATTGATGATGATCGACCATAATCATAGGAACGGTTAGTGTTTTTAACACATTTTCCATTTCGCCAGTGCGATGAAGTGCATTAAAATCTAATGTAAAAACCAATTCCGATTCTCGTAAGATTTTAGTACAATTATCGCGGTCATTTTCATAAATCAAAACGGTATCAGAAGAGGGTAACCAAGCCAAAAAATCAGGAAAATCATTCGGAGCAATTACTATTGGATGGTGATTCAATTTCAATAAAAAATGATACAAACCAAGCGTAGAGCCCATCGCGTCGCCATCTGGACTTCGATGCGGAATAATAGCAATTTTCTTTGGCGATGCCAGCAATTGTTGAATAGCTTGGATGTCGTTGTAATTCATAGTGTGCGAAAATACTAAAATTTAAACACAGATGATACAGATTAACATAGATTTTTGTGTTTTGATGCTTTTAGTTTTTCACCGCAAATTCACAAATTATATTTAATTTCAATTTGCGAATTTGCGGTTATAACTTCTATTTCGTAATGAAGAGCCCAAACCAAACGGCAAATAGCCCAACAAGAATACTCAATCCAATATACATAAAAGCCAACAAAGAATTGTTGCTCTGAAAAAGCGAATAATTTTCATAACCAAAAGCTGAAAAAGTAGTATAACCACCACAAAAACCAGTGATTAAAAACCATTTTAAATGGGTGTTGGAAAGATTGTTTTTTTCTAATATTCCGATCAAAAAGCCAATTAAAAAGCAACCTAAAATATTGGCAATAAATGTGGCTAATGGAAAGTTACTTGACCAATATTTAGTGACAAACACAGAAGTTAAGTAACGCAACACACTTCCAATAGCGCCGCCGATAGCGATGTATAATATGGTTTTCAACATTTTAATTTATTTGAAATCAAATGTAATAAATTTTGAACTCTAATTTTTTATTTTCCATCAAGAGTACTACTT
>JANNCY010000182.1:0-5947 GCA_031387085.1 Flavobacteriales bacterium
TAGAACGCTCAATAGTAATATAAAAGCAATTCCTAAAACCGACTGATTTTTACGAAATAAAATAATAAATTTATCCCAATCGAGGTTGTCATTATTTGCCAGTTGGTCATAAATAAAATAAAACGCACCGCCAACAATCAAAAGTTTGATTAGAAGTACGAGGAATTGTTTAGCTTTGTGAGGAATTGAAATCATTAGTGCAAAGAAACAAAACTTTAAACTTTGAACTTTAAACTTTAAACAAATCTTTTGGCAAACGAACGCATCATATTGGGAATCGATCCAGGAACTACCATTATGGGTTTTGGAATCATAAAAGTAGTCGGGAAGAATATGCATTTTATTCAACTCAACGAATTGCAATTGTCTAAATATGATAATCATTATCAAAAACTAAAAATCATTTTCGAGCGCACCATTGAGTTAATTGACACTCATAATCCAGATGAAATTGCGATTGAAGCACCGTTTTTTGGCAAGAATGTACAATCAATGCTGAAATTGGGAAGAGCACAAGGCGTGGCAATGGCGGCTGGACTTTCGAGAGACATTCCCATTACCGAATACGAACCCAAGAAAATAAAAATGGCAATTACCGGCAACGGAAACGCCAGTAAAGAACAAGTAGCCAAAATGCTTCAGCAACTTCTCGGACTAAAAGAATTACCAAAAAATCTCGATTCTACCGATGGTTTGGCTGCTGCGGTTTGTCATTTTTTTAATTCTGGAAAAGTTGTTGGCGATAAAAGTTATTCAGGTTGGGACGCTTTTGTAAAACAAAACGAAGAACGAATAAAAAAATAATTTTGTCAGGAATCTATATCCACATCCCATTCTGTAAGCAAGCGTGCCACTATTGCGACTTTCATTTTTCGACTTCAATGAAGAAGAAAGACGAGATGGTTTCGGCATTGGCAAAAGAAATCGAATTGCGCAAAAGTGAGTTCAAAGATGAGGTGGTCGAAACGATTTACTTTGGCGGCGGCACACCTTCTGTTTTAGAAGTTTCTGATTTGAGATTGTTAATTGAAACTGTATATTCGAATTATAAAATTATAGAAATTCCTGAAATTACAGTCGAAGCCAATCCCGACGATTTAACCAAAAATCGAATAATCGAACTATCCAACAATCGAATTAATCGTTTATCTATCGGAATTCAATCGTTCTTTGAAGACGATTTAAAAATGATGAACCGCGCTCATAATGCAGAAGAAGCGAAGGAATGTTTGGAATTTGCCACACAACATTTCGACAACATTTCTATCGATTTGATATATGGAGTTCCCGGAATGTCTAATGAAAAATGGCTGCAAAATATCGAAACGGCACTTTCATTTAATATTTCACATATTTCCAGTTATGCGTTGACGGTCGAACCAAAAACGGCGTTGCATACTTTTATCCAAAAGGGAATTATTCCGCAATTGGATGATGAAGTAGCTTCGGCACATTTTCAAATTTTAGTTGATACACTTTCTGAAAATAATTTCATTCATTACGAATTGTCCAATTTCGGAAAAGAAAATTACTTTTCAAAAAATAATTCGAGTTATTGGTTGGGTAAAAAATACATCGGAATCGGTCCGTCTGCACACAGTTATGATGGTGAAAAAAGAGGTTGGAATGTGTCGAATAATGCGATTTATTTGAAATCCATACAAGAAAACAAACTCCCAATCGAAACCGAAATATTATCCAAAACCGATAAATACAACGAATACATCATGACGGGTTTACGAACCATTTGGGGCATTTCTTTGGATAGAATTGAAAAAGAATTTGGCAAAACCTATTTGGATTATCTCAATCAACAAGCGGGGAAATACATCGAAGATCATTTGTTATTTGTTGATGAGAATGTTTTGAGAACAACAAAAAAAGGAAAGTTTTTGAGTGACGGAATTGCTTCCGACTTATTCATGCTGAACTAGTTTCAGCATCTTTTGAATTTTAATACAAATGTTGTGAACTAGTTTCAGCATCTTTTGAACGTAAGAAACGTATATGATTAAAGGATATACTTACATAATGACTAATAAGAATTTCACAGTATTGTATACTGGTGCTACAAAGGATTTGAAATACAGAATAGAATGTCATAAAGATGGGACAGGAGCAATTTTCACAAGAAAATATAATGCAACAGTTTTAATTTATTTTGAAGAATTTGAAGATTATAGAGATGCCTTCACTAGAGAAAAACAGTTAAAGAATTGGCATAATGAGTGGAAATGGAATTTAGCAAAAGTTTTAAATCCTGAATTAAAAGATTTATATTTGGGGTTGTAAACCGCGGTGTCTTAAAAATCTAAAATTGATTAGGTAGAAAAGATGCTGAAACAAGTTCAGCATAAATGCTAGCACTCATCAACAATACACACCAAATCGATTTATCAAAACCCATTGATATTTCGCTTCCATTATCCAATACCGATAAAAACCCCATTGCGTGGTATATTGAAAAACCACAAATCGAACCTGTTGTTTTTGGCGATTGGATTGGCAAAGTGTCAGAAGGAAGTTCGACAAATTTCAATAATATTTTTTTCAATCCTCACGGACACGGAACTCATACCGAATGCCTCGGACATATTACAAAAGAATTTTACAGCATCAATCAATGTCTGAAACAATTCTTCTTCACTGCCGAATTGATTTCGGTTGAACCTGAAAATACAAATGAAGATTGGATTATAACCAAATTACAAATTGAAAATGCATTAAACAGCAAAACTCCGGAAGCGATTGTAATTAGAACGCTTCCCAATTTAGAAGCTAAAAAATCGAAAAATTATTCAAATACCAATCCGCCTTATCTAGCCGAAGACGCTGCGACTTTCATCCGAGAAATCGGCATCCAACATTTGCTTATTGATTTACCAAGTGTAGATAGGGAAGAAGACGAAGGGAAATTACTCGCTCATAAAGCGTTTTGGAACGTAAAAAATGTAACCGAATTAAATGATGAGGCGCGTTTGGATTGCACTATTACCGAATTGATTTTTGTAGAAGATGATGTAAAAGATGGCAGTTATATTTTGGACTTACAAATTGCGTCGTTTGAAAATGATGCTTCCCCATCGAAACCTATTTTATACCAATTATGATTGTTGTTTCTACTGATAAATCCCAACTCGATATTCCCTTTATCCAAAACTTTTTAAAGGATATTTATTGGGCAGCTGGACGAACGATTGAAGAAGTGCAAATAACAATTGATGCTTCGGTTTGTTTAGGAATTTATCTCGACGGAAGGCAAATTGGGTTTGCAAGAGTAATTACCGATTACGTCGTTTTTGCTTATGTAATGGATGTTTTTATTGATGAGGAGCATCGTGGAAATGGATATTCGTCGGTCTTAATTAAAGCGATGATGGAAGAACCAGAATTACAACAAGTGAAAATTTGGAGGTTGGCAACCTCTGACGCACATTTTTTGTATGAGAAATTCGGATTCACGAATTTGGCTCATCCAGAAAAAATGATGGAAAAAATAATTAGCGCTAAATAATGAACATTCAACAACTATACGAATTCTGCCTTTCTAAAAAAGGAGTCACCGAACATTTTCCTTTTGATGAAGATACATTGGTGTTTAAAGTTGGCGGAAAAATGTTTTGTCTCACGTCTTTAAAAGAATGGGAAAAAGGAACGCCATCTTTAAATTTAAAATGTGATCCAGAACGAGGCGAACAACTTCGAGCCGAATATGAAGGTATTAATCCAGGATATCACATGAGTAAAGTGCATTGGAATACGGTCGATTTTCATAGCGATGTTTCGAATAAAATGATGCTCGAATTGATTAATCATTCGTATGATTTGGTTTTCAAAAGCTTAACAAAAAAAATCCAGACTGAAATTCTCCACTCGAGGTAAATTTTTTTACCGAACAGGCGAAGCAAATAGAGAAATAGGCACTACTTTTGCTGAGCGCAAGAAAAAAATTAGAAACTACCATGATTGACAATCTCAAAAAAATATTAAACGAAGACCAAGATCCCAAAGCAATAGAAAAAATAACAGCCAAATTGGAAAATCTTTTAATGTCCAATGAAACAATTGGTTACATTGCGGTTCAGAAAAAGCCAGCAGTGACAATACTTCCCGATAGCATTGTGGTGACCAACAAACGAATCATTCTTTGTAAACCTAAAAACCTAGGCTTGTCAATGGAGTTTATCGATTACGATTGGGATGATATTGCAGCAAGTTTTGTAAAAGAAGGAATTTTAGGTGCTGATTTCACGTTCTCAACCAAATCGGATTTAACTCATACCATTGATTATTTACCCAAAAATCAAGCGCGTAAATTATACACTTTTGCGAAAGAACAATTGGATTTATTGAAGAATCCGGTTTTCGCTGTGCCGATTGTAGAAGAAGTAAAATCAGTTGAACAGGAGTGTGAAGCAGAAGAAATAGCTACTGAAGAAGTGACTAATTTTGCTGAAATAATGCCTGTCAACTCTTATACTTCATATGAAGAACCCAAGGCAGAAGAAGTAGCTACAGAAAGCAAATTAAGCGAATTATCGCAAGAGGAATTGTTTGAAAAACTACAGAATTACAAAAAGCTTTTGGACAACGGTTTGATTATGCAAGGCGAATACGATTCGTTAAAGAAAGAGATTTTGAGTTATATTTAGATTTTAACCGCGAAGTGGGCAAAGTTTTAAGCAAGGTTGGCTTAGTCTTTAAAAGTTTTATAAAGAAAAACCCAACATTCATAGTGTTGGGTTTTTCTTTGCGTTCGTCGCGTAAATCTTTGCGCACTTTGCGGTTATACTACATCGAACGTTTCTGCTTTTCTACAAATCCGTCTGCCTGTAATTTCAGTAATTCCAAAGCTCCTTTTTTCTTGTAGTTGTAAAGCTCTTTATCGTCTTTGATATCGGCGTATACTTTATCGTAAATTTCAGCGTCGGTTTTCTTTTGCAAATCACTTTGATAACGATTTTGAGAAATTACATTTTTGATTCCCATTTCTTCATCTTCTTGTTTGAAATCGTATTCGCCTTTCGGGGAAAGCAATTTGGCAATAATTGGAGAAGTTTCAATGGCTAAAAACAACAACATGATAAAGAACGATGGTAACCAAGGCAATTTATTAAGTGCATTGATACGCGCCATTAATCCGTCGAAACCTTCGATGATAGGTTGGGTTTCAGTCACTTTTTTATCCAAATCGGCTTGAAGTGTTTTGGCTTTTTCTTCTTTTTCTTTGATTTTTACAGCGTTTGCTGCTTTAATCGAATCGAGTTGGTGTAACATCATGTCGTGTTTCTGACGTTTTTCTTTGTACACGGGACCTTTTCCTAATTTTTTTGTTCCAGCAGTTCCTTCAGCTTCGGTGATGTAGGTGGCGTATAAGTCGTTGACTTCTTTTTCTTTTTTGGTGATATCCGATTTTAAACTGTCCATTTCGGCTTTGTTTTTATCGACATCACTTTGGAAATAATTGGTGACTTGTTTTTTGTTGGCCATCGCCATTTCGTTTTTTTCTTTCAGTAAAACGGTGGCAATTTCTTTTTGGAATATTTTAATTTCCAATGGTTTTGAAATTACGATAGCAATGATAATAGCCAGCATAATTCGAGGAGATGCCTGAATAAATTCGTCTAGAAAGCTGTCTCTTTTTTTAATGGTAGAAACAATAAATCGGTCGAGGTTAAAAATTAAAAATCCCCAAACCAAACCAAAAAAAACGGCGGTGTAGAGATTATCAAAAACGGCAAAAAGCGCATAACTGCTGGCGATAAACGCCATTACTGCTGTAAAGAAAACGGTGGCTCCAATGCCAGCGTATTTGTTTTGTTCGCCGTTGGAACAACCGTTCGCGATGTCGGTATCGACACCAGAACAAAGTAGGAAGAAACGTTTTAACATGATGATTGATTTTTTGATGATTGATGACGCTTTACAAATTTAACGCCAAAAATTT
>JANNCY010000042.1:0-18272 GCA_031387085.1 Flavobacteriales bacterium
TTACAAATTACAAATTAAAACTTTCTATTCCCGAAACTGTTACTAGAACATTCATCACTCAAAATAATTTAAAGCAATTATTATCAACTTACGTTGATCTTGATAAATCTTTTCAAATAACAGTTAATGAGAAAGAGAGTAGTTTAAGAATTAAAAAATTCATTGATAACGTGCTAGTATATTCAATGGATGGTTATTTAATTAAAGGTGTTTTTTATTCTTTAGAAACTTCTAATAAAGATAAAATACAAGTTAACTTTTTAGTTAATGACGATTACTTCTATAATAAGAAAATTAAGAAGCAGTAAACTGTAGTTTCTGTTTAACTTACTATAAATTATAGTTCGTAATACAATTAATTGTATTTGTAATATAATGTTTAATAAACCAACAAATATGGTACATCCATACTATTTTCCATCATTAACTTTATTACATTTGCACTTTGATAAAATTTTGTTATTTTTATAAAATAACTTTTACTTATGAACAATACTATTGCAGAACGCATCGCAGACTTTTTAAAAGATTACCAACCTTTTAATTTCTTGTCTTATGATGATTTAATTTCAATTGCAAATTCGATTCGAGTAATTAATTTAGAAAAACATAAATTTTTATTTCAAATTAATGATGCATTACACGATTGTTTTTATGTAGTTGCTTCAGGAGTTATTCATTTAACTGTGATTGCCGACGCCGAAGAAACCTTATTAAACAAATGTTATAATGGTGATATTTTTGGATTGCGACCTTTTTTTGCCAAGAACAATTACCAGATGACTGCAAAAGCACGTGAAGAAAGTATAGTTTATGCTATTCCTATTACAGCTTTCAAACCATTTGTCGCTCAAAATGCTGAAGTTTTAAACTTCTTGTTGGAAAGTTTTGCAGCGAATTCTAAAAACTCTCTTGATAAAGAAAATCCAGGGAAAATAAAGCGTATCCGATTGACCATCAGCATGCATTACATTATCGGACATTAATTTCCCTGGATTTTCTTTATCAAGAGAATTTTTAGAATTCGCCGCAAAGCTTTCCAACAAGAAATTTAAAACTTCTGCATTTTGAGCCACAAAAGGTTTGAAAGCCGCAATAGGAATAGCATAAACTATACTTTCTTCACGTGCTTTTGCAGTCATCTGGTAATTGTTCTTGGCGAAAAAAGGTCGCAAACCAAAAATGTCACCATTATAACATTTGTTTAATAAGGTTTCTTCGGCATCGGAAATCCAGGGAAATTAATGTCCGACAATGTAATGCATGCTGATGGTCAATCGGATACGCTTTATTTTCAATCGTTGACATATACCAAAACACCCTTAAAATTGGAGTCAAAAGCTACCGTAAAACAAGTAGCACAATTGATGACCGATAATACCATAAATAGCGCACTTATTATCGAAAACAATTACCCAATCGGAATTGTTACCGATTCTGATTTTCGCTCTAAAATAGCCACCGGACGATTTGAAATTACAACTTCAATCGATAAAATCATGGCGTCGCCTGTATTTACAGTTACCGAAAATGTTTCTGTAGCCGAAGCCCAACTGATTATGCTTAAATACAATGTTTCTCACCTTTGTGTCACGCATGACGGTACCGATAAATCGGATATCAAAGGAATCATTTCAGAGCACGATTTAGTAGTAGCACAAGCCAATAACCCAGGTGTTTTATTAAAAGAAATCAAAAAATCGCACAGTGCAAAAGATTTAAAATTGGTTAGAGATAAATTAACCGATGTAATTCAGTCTTCCATTGTTAAAAACATTCCGCTACAACACATCAGCAGTATAGCTGGCGAAATGACAATCGCCATTATTAAAAGAGCTGTAGAACTCGCTATTTTAGATTTAGGTTCACCTCCCGCCCGTTTTGCTTGGCTTAGCATCGGAAGTCAAGGAAGAAAAGAGCAACTTTTGTACACTGATCAAGATAGTATTTTGGTTTTTGAAGATGTCGCTGCCGAAAAATACCGTGACATTAAAGATTACTTCATCAAATTGGCAAAGAAAACAACGGGGACATTAGAAAAAGTGGGATTTGTACTTTCTCCGGAAGGACATGTTTCTAGCAATCTGCAATGGTGTAAATCACTGACAGATTGGACAAAACAATACAATAGCTGGATGAATACTCCAGGCGAAAATTCTAATGAAATCAGTAGTGTTTTCTTTGATTATGAAATGGCATTTGGTGAACAGAAAATTGAAGATATGGTTACCGAGAATATCTTCAAAAATGTCAAGAACAATGCCTTATTTTTTGATTATTTAGGTAATGACGCTTTGAAAAAACCAGCTCCTCTCAACTTCTTTAAGAAATTCAATGTTGAAGAAGAAGGCGAACACAAAGGTAAATTTGATATCAAAACACGGGCGCTAATGCCATTAATTGATGGCGCTCGATTGTTAGTTTTAAATCTGAATATCAAAGGAATAAACAATACGTATCTCCGATACAAGCAGTTAGCGATTACCGATCCTAAATATTCTGAAATCTATTTGGATTGCGCAGAAGCGTTTATTATTTTTTCTAAATTTAGAACCTTAGAAGGTTTAAAGAACGACAGTTCAGGGCAATACATCAATCTCGATGAACTTACTAAAATAGACAAAGAGAAATTGAAAAACGCACTCGCTCCTATGAAAGAATTGGAAGAACTCATCAAATATAAATTTCAACTGACACAATTTTCGTAATCTATGCTCGATTGGATTAAAAATATCAACAAACCATTTCCCGAATTCTGGAAAACCTATTTATCAAAATTTGAAAAAAAATCAAATCGGTATGTAGCTGTAAGCCTTGAATCGTCGGGTTTAAATCCAGAAAAGAATGTAATTATGTCTTTCGGAGCCATTGGTATTGTTAATGACAATGTAATCATTGGCGATCATTTTGAAGTGGTCATTCCACAATATAAATTTTTACATGATAACGGAATATCCAACGACTTTTTATTGGAAAGTAGTTTACAAAAAATGGCCGAACCTTTAGCGCTAGAATCGTTTATAGCGTATATTGAAAATGCTGTTTTAGTTGGACATCGCATCCATTTTGATGTTGAAATGATCAATAAAGCGTTAGAAAAATTGGATTGTGGTCGTTTGAAAAACGAAGCTATTGACATTGAAGTGATGTATAAAAAGCTACACGATATCAATGATAAAAACTTCTCGTTAGAAGAATTAAGTAGCTTGTTTAAAATTGCTAAAACCGAACGGTTGTCTGCTTCCGATGATTCGTATACAATTGCCTTGTTGTTTTTGAAATTAAAATCCCGATTGGGTTTGAATTAAATCGTAATTATCCTTTCAAATCGACCATGATGTGTTATTGAAAGCGGTCTAATATGTCCGCTTTTGGTATCCAGATAATTTGGAATTCCCTTTGTCTTTTCTACATTTTCAGGTCTTGAAATTCGAATTATTTTATCGAAATCTTCCCTTTTACTAACCGCTTCTGTATAAATATAATCCGAATGGATTGCCGTTTTTGTATGATACAATTCCTTTTCATACCAAACTTTTCCATAAATGAAATTGGGTGTGATACAATCATCAAAACAAGCAATTTGAAACGGATTAAAAACACGCAATTGGGTTTTGCGGTTGACTATTTTATAAACAGCTTCTTTTCTACTCCATAAAATCCAAACCATTATTTCCTGATTTTCTGCTGCCAATATTTGTTTTTGCTCCTGGCTTGTGAAAATCTTTTTTAAAAAACCTTTACGTTGCCAATTGCTTTCACTATTTGCAACTGCTAAATCAACAATATCATTTCCTATCATTTATTGGCAAGTTTGGAATTAATTATTTCTAAAGTAGCTCTGATAGTAGTCATTTTCATCATATCAAAATTGTCTATTTCTATCCCAAATGCTTCTTCGGTATCTAAAATAATATCGACTAAATTGGCAGAATTGATTTGCAAATCGGCAATAAAATCAGAATCTTCATTCAGATTTTCATACGCAGTTTGGTTTTTTACAAACGGTTTTACAATCGCTTTTAATTTTTCTAGTTGTTCTTTGTTGTTCATAATTTAGTTGTATTTTTTTAAAATAACACATCCGTTAACATCACCAAATCCAAAGCTGGCTTTTGCTAAAATGTGTATCGTTTTGTTTATACTCTTTTGCGGAATTCGAGAAGCATCAACTAACTCGATAATTTCAGGATGAAGGTCTTCACAATTGCAATTGGGAAAAACAAATCCGTGATAAATTTGCAACACACTGGCTACACTTTCAATGCTTCCAGCAGCCGACAAACAATGACCGACCATCGATTTTATTGAATTAATGTATGGAAAATCGCTCCCTTTTCTATTCAAAGCTTCTGTCCAATTTTTAATTTCCGAACGGTCTTTAGTTGTTGCTGTTAAATGACCATTAATGGCATCAATATCGTTGGCAGAAATTCCTGCGTTTTTAATCGCATCGCTAATGCACTTTTGAACGGCAACCGAATTGGGAGCGGTCATTGTACCCTCGCCGCGTTGCCCGCCTGAGTTAACGTTTCCTCCAATAACTTCAGCATATATTCGTGCGCCACGTTCCAAAGCCGAATCTAAATCTTCTAAAAGCAGTGCCCCTGCTCCACTACCAGGTACAAATCCAGACGCACTAGCACTCATCGGTCGTGATCCCATTTCAGGGGATTCATTGTGTCGAAAAGTACAAACTCGCATCGCGTCAAATCCACCCCAAATATAAGGTCCAGAATCGCTTGTACTCCCAGCAATGATTCGTTTGGCTTGCCCTGATTTTATTCTTTCGTATGCCATTAAAATACTTTCGGTGCCTGTTGTACATGCCGATGAATTGGTGCTTACTTGATTTCCCAAACCCAATTTACCACCAATGTAGGCACTAACACCACTGTTCATGGTTTGTGCCACAGCTGTACTTCCCAATCGGCGGGTTTGAAAATCATCAATTTTATATATACTTTCTCTAAATTTCTCGATTCCTGATGTTCCTGTTCCGAAAATGGTGCCCGAATCCCAATCGGGATTGTCATTATTTTCTATAGTTAAACCGGCATCTTTCCAGGCATCCATTGCTGCGATAACCCCATATAAAATTCCGGTTGAATTAAAATTTCGCAATTCTAATTCGGTGAAATAACGAGCGCTTAGTTCTGTAGAAATCACTGGAGTTCCTGAAATCTGACAGGAAAACTGAAGACGTTCCAACTCGGCATCTTTTTTTATCCCCGAAATTCCGTTTTTTATAGCATGAGTAAACGTGTCAAGCCCTACTCCGTTTGGAGCCACAATTCCCATTCCTGTTATAACTACTCTTTTCTTCATTGGTATCCTGTCTTATTCCACGATCATTCCTGCTATCGTGCCATTACACACTTCTTCCCCACTCTCATTGCTCATCGTGACTTTGCATTTCAATTTGCCGAATCTAAAATATATTTTTTTAGAAATTACAGTTACTTTTTGCGTTGGATAAACGGATTTTAGAAATGCTATTTCACTTGAGGTTAAGGCAAATACGGTATTTTTATTCGCTGTATCATTTAATAAAAAAATACCCAGGCACACTACGCCAATCTGCGCCATAACTTCTGTTAAAATGACGCCTGGTGTCACCGGATTATTTTTAAAATGTCCTTTGTAAATCTCTAAATTTGGATTAAAAGTAAAACTTCCTTCCACCCCGTTTTCGTCAATGTTGTTGATTTCATCCACAAATAAAAACGGACTCGCGTAAGGCAATTTTGATATAATTTCTTCTTTTGTCATACTACTCAAATCGATGGTTTTTAAAATTGCAATACAATTCGTTGTGCTGAAAATCCGGGACCAAAACTTAACATCAATCCTTTTTCCCCTTTTTTGGGCTTAGCATCTAAGATACGTTCTAAAACGTACAAAACCGTGGCACTCGACATATTTCCATACAAACGCAACACTTCTTTGGTATCGTTTATGTTTTTCCCTAAGCCTTGAAATAATTCTTCAACCGTAGTGACTATTTTTTTTCCGCCAGGATGAAAGATTAAATGATCGATATCGCTAATATTCAGCTTATTTTTTTCTAAAAAAGGGTGAATAATATCTGGAAAATGTGAGGCAATTGTATCCGGTACTTCCACATCCAAAACCATTTGCAAACCCGAATTGGTCAGGTTAAATCCCATCATGTGAATCGAATCGTAAAAATGATACATTTCCTCTGCTACTATTTCGGGACCTTCATCTTCGTCATGAGAAGAAATAAGCACACAAGCAGCGCCATCGCCAAAAATAGCCGCACTAACAATGTTAGCCATTGAAAAGTCATCCAATTGAAAAGTAGCAGTCGGACTTTCAACAGCGATAACAGCAGCTCTTTTTCCAGGATTGGCTTTAAGGAAATTCTTGGCGTATATAATTCCGGAAATCCCAGCAGCACATCCCATTTCAGTAACTGGCAAACGAACGATATCTTGTCGCAAATGCAGTTTATTGATCAGGTACGCGTCTAAAGACGGAATCATAATTCCAGTACAACTTACTGTTATAATATAATCCAAATCGGCGGGTTTCCAACCGGCTTTATCCAAAGCTTTTACCAATACTTTTTCGCCCAAGTCAATTACTTCTCTAACATAAATCGCATTGCGTTCTTCAAAAGAAGTTTTGGTGAACACTTCAATCGGATCCATGATTGAATAGCGTTTATCGACCATAGCTCCTTCGAATATTTTTTTTACTTTTCGAATAAAACGAGGTTCCTGATCGACCAACCACGTTGCTAGAAATGGCAAAATTTCGTTAGTAGTTCTTGAGTATTTTGGAAGTTGTTTCGCAACTGTTGTTATTTTTACTTTCATTTTTTTGATGTCAATTTTATGACGAATACTGTATTTGCTTTTATTATTTTGTAATGATCCATTGGTAACGAAAAGCCCATTTCCATTGAATGCTGTATTTTTTAAAGCGTAATTTTTCTGAAAAATCGATTAACTCTTTCTTTTTAAATCCTCTTAATATCGACACCAAACCGTCTTTTCTGGGCATTTCATTCAGTTGAAAAACTAAACAAACTATTTGAAATAATCGGTAGGAGAGCGTACTTCTTTGTAAATCATTAATTACCATTCCGACCGCTGCATTTTTATAAAAAACCGACACTAATTTTAAAATTTCTTCCTCTTTAAAATGATGCAAGGTCAACGTACACAATAGAATGTCGTATTTTAAATTACTAAAATCAGCATCAAATATATCGTTACATAAATACGTAATAGTTGGCTCGTTTTCCGATAGTTTTTTAGCGTAATCAATCGTAAACTGATTCGCATCTATTCCGACTAATTTAAAAGTATAGTGTTGTTCTTTTGCATAGTGAGCCAAAACCCGCAGCATATCGCCATTTCCACAACCTACATCTACAATCGTAATTTCCTTGTCCTTTGGAAGTGTTTTTATAACCGATTGCAATCCTTGTAAAGTTAGCTTGTTACCTCCTAAAAGCCGATTGATTGATGCAATTTTATCCAAAGCGTCGAGAAGATTTTCTCCTTGTAGCGCAAAATCATCCATAATCTCAATGGCATCCGTTCTGTACTTGGTATTGATCATATGTACGAATCTATTTTAATCGGTTTTCCATGTGTTTTTTTAATAATGAATGGCAATAAAAAAGGAAACACAATTAAAATACGCAACAGTGCTTCAGAAATTTTCGGCTTTAATAAAGTCGTTGCCAATAACCTACCCGATTTCATTCTCGACTTAAAGTTAAAATTCCATTGTTTTGTGTATTTTTTTTCTACTTCTTCACGAGTTGTCAACTCATTAGTATAAAAACCACAAAGGATGTCGGAAGCAATTTTGGCACTGTGAATCGCCATGGCCATTCCGTTACCACACAAAGGATGAATCAATCCTGCGGTGTCTCCAATCATCAGCATGTGATTTTCTACAGGTAGTTTTTTTTCAAATGAAATTTGACTAATCGTTAATGGCTTTTCAAAAAGTAATTTGCTGTTTTCGAAAACTTCGTTTAAATGCGGATTTTGTTTGACTACTAAATTCTGAAAGTCATTAATGTTTTTATATTCTTTAAATGTTTCGTATTCGACTAAGTAACAAATATTTACAATATCATTTTCTACTTTAGATACGCCGCAATAGCCTCCTCTAAAATTGTGTAAACCAACCAAATTGTTACTAAACGTACCTTCATAATGTGCCTTCACTGCTAACCAAGGTGATTTTTTTTGGATGAAGTTTCTATTTAATCGCACATCAATACCCGAACGTTTACCAAATGCACCTAGTACAAATCGGGCATTTAAAATACTGCCATTTGTAGTAGTCACCGTAAATTGATCCGATTCAAAACGTACCTCTTCCACTTCTTCTTTTACAACCGTACAGCCGCCTGAAATTGCTTTTTCGTAAAGGTGAAAATCCAATTTGTAGCGACTAATTCCGAAGCCTCCCAAAGGAAGTGTCGCGTTTATACTAGTTCCGTCCTTCGTGGAAAACTGAAGTTCTGTAATTGCTGTTGGCCGTAAATCCGATACATTCACCTCCATCCATTCTAAATATGGAATCACCTCATTGGAAATATATTCGCCACAAACCTTGTGTTTTGGAAAATCATTTTTCTCAATTATCGTAACGGTCCTCCCTTTTTTGGAAAGATGAATTCCAGCGGTTAATCCTGCCAATCCACCGCCTATAATAATAATTTCTGAATTTCCCATACCCAGTAAATTTATAAAATTGGATGGGAACTTTTGTTATATAATTATGTTAAAATATGTCACAATTTATTCTATTTTTGAACTGTAAATAAACACAACCAAATGGCTTTAGCACTAGAAAAAATTGTTTTCATGGGAGATTCCATTACCGAATTTTGGCAATCAAAAAGTAATTTTTTTTCGAAGCATTCCAATTTCATCAATAAAGGAATTAGTGGCCAAACCACTTCGCAAATGATTGTTCGATTGCAACGCGATGTTATTGATGAACACCCCAATACTATGATACTGCTAGCCGGAATAAACGACATTGCCGAGAATAGCGGTCCCATTTCACTAGAAGATGTCTTTCAAAACATAGTTACCATGACAGAAAGAGCACTTACTAATAAAATCAAAGTCATACTCTGTTCAGTTTTGCCTGCCACACATTTTCTATGGCGTCCTGATATTGAAATAGGGAATAAAATAACGCAACTTAACTTGCTGATTAAAACTTTTGCGGACGCTAACAACATCATCTTTGTCGATTATTATACCGCTATGGTAGATAGCTTAAATGGTTTGGATATAAAATATGGTGAAGATGGCGTTCATCCCAATTCAGAAGGGTATTTAGTAATGGAACGTTTAATCAATGAACAATTAAAATGAAAGAAGTGTTTAAGAACATCGCTATCAATTATTTACAGTAAATTACTCCCTAAGCGAATCCTCAACCCCAAAACGTACAGCCGCTTCAAGTGCAGCAATGTTGATGTCTTTTAGCGTTTTGAACTTTATACAATATCCTGTCACCTTTGCCTTACCTATTTTTTCGCCATAGGTTTTGGCTAAGTAGGTTTTATCATCGATACCCATAATATATACAGAGATTCCCGTAGTGTTGGCACTCATACCAATTTGATAAAATTCCTTAGTTGTACCGTCGGCATATTTTATAGTTTGAAGTCCATATCCTATATTCGGATTGGAAACTATTTTACCTTCGCTGTCTTTACCATCCAGGAACCATAATTGACATTCCGGTATTATTTCCTGAATAATATGGTGCAACGCTTTCATATCGTTGTTTTTTGTTTCAGGTTGACTGGTAATATACGTTTCGATTGCTTCTAGTATTGTCATATTAAATTGCATTGGATTCTTGATTCTGTTCATGGTATTATTACACTCTTACACCTTACTCATCTTACGATAGTAACGTTGGTTTTTATTCAGTCCATAAATTCCCAACAGCATAGGTTCTTGCTTGTCCGCAAATTATGACACGGTTTTCTTTGTTTATGCACTTTAATTCCCCTCTTCTTTCTGAAATTTGAATGGCTGAAAGTTCACTTTTATCGAGGCGACTGGCCCAAAACGGAATTAAGGAACAATGTGCCGAACCGGTTACCGGATCTTCTAAAATAGAGGCTTGTGGCGTAAAAAAGCGTGATACAAAATCACAATTATCACCTTTTGATGTAACAATCACGCCTCCTGTACCCAAATCGATTTGGTCAAAGTACAGTCGGTTTATGGTTATGTTTTTTATTTCTTCCTCCGTATCATAAACCAAAACGTAATCTCTAGATTTCAAAACTTCTTTGGGTTGAAGGTTTAATGACTTTGAGATGTTATCCGGTAAACTACTTGCTTTTGGCATTCTGGATGGGAAGTCCAAATAATAGTCATCACCTTTTGTTACCACCGTTAAATCACCACTTAAGGTTTCAAAAACTATCGTATCGTTTTTGTAGCCCAGAATCGTTTTTAAACAATGTGCCGTTGCCAAAGTGGCGTGACCACACAAATCCATCTCGATTTCTGGTGTGAACCAACGTAAATGTATTTTTTCGCCTTTGTCTACAAAAAAAGCGGTTTCGGCAACAGCATTTTCTTTGGTGATATTCAACAGGATTTCGTCGGGCAGCCACTTTTTTAATGGTACCACACAAGCCGGATTTCCACCAAACAGTTTGTCTGTAAAAGCATCGATTTGAAATAATTCTAGTTTCATTTAAAGTTTATAAAAAATTAAAGGATAGTGTTAGTTTTACAAAACAAATTAGGTAAATGATAACGCTATAAACCCTATCAATATAATAACCCATAGCATCATAGTGCTATGAAAATGAAATTGGTATTTAATTTTCATTACCGCAATAATCATTATAGTAATATACTATTTCAAGAATGTCTTCCTTTTTAAATTCTCTCTTTTTTATTTTTTGAACTAACATATCACAATCAGAAAAGTATTTCTCTGAAACCATTTTAAACCCGATGGATGGGATGTCAATGGCGTATTCTTCATTTTTCCTTTTAACATAATAGTTACTTGAATCGTAATCCTTGATGGTAGCTTTACCGCTCAAAAAGGCCGGGTCTGATACTTTATGTGGAATCACTTCCACTGTAAAGCTAGTCTTTTTGTATAGGCTTACATTTCCCTCTTCTATCACTTCCACTATAATCTTCTTTTTGGAATTTTTACTGGGTTTTATATAAATATATTTTTCTGAAAACCCATATCCTGTAAAAATTAATCCATAAGCCATGTCATAACTCCATTCTGTTATTATAGAAGTCAAGTCGACTCTAAAATATATTTTTTCTTTTTTAATTTCTGCAAAACCTTTAATGGAAGTGCTATCATTAAAAAGAATGGCTGCTTCTCTTTCTTGACTGAATGCTGTTAACGAAAGAGGAAGCAACAGGAGCGTAATTATTTTCTTCATTTAAAGTCTTTTTTTTAATCTTATCGCTGTTAACAACAGTTACTATATTTCTGAACGCTTTTTTTCAATTTGTAAAATATTATTTTGAATATCTTTCATAATTAATTTTGCCCACCAACCGGCATAGAAATTAAATGTTGTTTTAACTTTAAAATGACTGTATAAATGAAGTCTGTTTTTTCCATTTGGTAATTTTTCTATTTCATAAGTTCCATTAAGAACGTCGAAATAGTTTCCTCCTATAACTACATGCTCATCTAAAGTAGTAGAAGGAATTTCATACGGAAATGCTTTAATGGTAAAGGTCATTTTTTTATTTTCTATATATTCTGTGACATCCTCATGAAATATGAGACCATTTGTAAAAATGGCTTCTCGATGCGCACCCACTCCATTATAATTTAATTCCGCTTTTACAGGTCTTGGAAAGCCTAAAAAATTATTAAGGTAGCCTTTATCTTCTGTCTCAGGGATTTCTTTTACTCTGGTTACATTGTTCCATATTCTTTCTGCCGGAGCGTTAATATCTATGTAAGTATACGCTTCATATGTTCCCGGAATAGATCCAATGAGACTTTCTATTGGAGAAATAAAAAACGGCAACAGCACAAATAATGAGATATTAAGTTTATCATTTCGTTTCTTTGATTTTAAATACCCACCGATAAAACCTCCTATGGAAGCTGCAATTAAGAAGATTGGAAGTATCATTAGCCAACAAGCCCAACCTTCAATTTCTAATGCAAGTGTAATTAGAAGAAATAAAAATATTGGAATCCAAGGCATAAATATTTTATTAAAAATACTTGACGCTTTTTCTTGAGGTAGTAAGTAAACGGTTAATGCGCCTACCATAGTTGGCAATAGAAACAGAAATGTGACAGACATAACGGCGAATAATTCACCCCAAGTATGTACACCAAAAAGTAACCGTAAGACAATGGCATAAACGGTAGGAATTCCTATTGCAATAAGTACTTTTTTACCGGTTTTATTCATTTTGTACTATCAGCTACTATTATACTTTACCTAAACCTTCCCTTTCTTAATCTCCTCCACAATTTCCGGATTCAACAAAGTCGAAATATCCCCAAAATTGCTAAAATCACCTTCTGCAATTTTACGCAAGATGCGACGCATAATTTTACCCGACCGTGTTTTCGGTAACCCATTCACAAACTGTATCTTGTCCAATTTCGCAATAGGTCCGATTTGATCGGAAATCAGTTGGTTGATTTCTTTCGCTAGATTGTCTTTGTCGCGGCTCTCTCCTATTTCTTTCAAAATAACAAAACCATACAGCGCATTCCCTTTAATATCATGTGGAAAACCAACTATCGCACTTTCGGCTACAGCTGGATGCTCGTTAATCGCATCTTCAATCGGTGCTGTTCCTAAATTATGTCCCGATACAATAATCACATCATCGACTCTTCCCGTAATGCGGTAATACCCTACTTCATCGCGCAACGCTCCGTCGCCCGTGAAATACTTACCAGGGAAAGCGGTAAAATACGTTTCCTTAAAACGCTTGTGATCGCCCCAAATGGTTCGCGCCATCGACGGCCATGGGAATTTGATACACAAACTTCCAGTGACTTGATTGCCTTCGATTTCATTGCGGAATTCATCCATCAAAACCGGTTGTACTCCCGGTAACGGCAGTGACGCATAGGTCGGTTTGGTAGGAGTTACAAAAGGAACCGGCGATATCATAATGCCGCCCGTTTCGGTTTGCCACCAGGTATCGACCAACGGACAACGCTTCCCTCCTACGTGATCGTTGTACCAATGCCACGCTTCTTCGTTTATTGGTTCACCAACAGAACCTATGACTTTTAACGATTTCAATGGAAACCGCTGTACATAATCCAAACTTTCTTTGGCAAGTGCACGAATGGCAGTCGGTGCCGTATAAAATTGGTTGACTTTGTGTTTTTCAATCACTTCCCAAAAGCGACTGAAATCCGGGTAGGAAGGCACACCTTCAAATAGTACCGTAGTGGCACCATTTAAAAGCGGACCGTATAAAATATACGAATGTCCGGTAATCCAACCGATATCGGCGGTACACCAAAACACATCGTTTTCTTCGTAATTAAAAATATTCTTGAACGTGTACGCCGTGTACACCATATAGCCTGCAGTCGTGTGTACCATACCTTTAGGTTTTCCGGTCGAACCCGATGTGTATAAGATAAATAACGGATCTTCGGCGTCCATCATTTCGGCAACGTTATTCGGAATCGCAGCATCCAATAACGGTTGCAACCAGTGGTCGCGCCCTTCTTTCATCGTCACTTGCGTATGGGTTCTTTTGACTACTAAAACATGGGAAACACCTAGACATTTTTCTAAAGCTTCATCAACTATTCCTTTTAAATCAATGGATTTGTTGCCACGGAAACTACCATCTGAGGTAATGATCATTTTACAATCGCAATCGGTAATCCGTGCAGCCACTGCCGATGCGGAGAACCCAGCAAAAACCACAGAATGTATCGCTCCGATTCGTGCACATGCCAAAACGGCAACTGCCAATTCTGGAATCATCGGCAAGTATATGCAAACGCGGTCACCTTTTTTTACGCCTTGTTCGCGGAGTACGTTGGCCATACGGGCGACTCTATCGTACAATTCGTTATAGGTAATATGCAATGCCGCTTCCTTCGGGTCGTTGGGTTCAAAAATGATAGCGGTTTTATCGCCTCTTCGCGCCAAATGGCGGTCGATGCAGTTTTTTACGATATTGACTTTGGCATCTACAAACCATTTAAAGTTGGCTTCCTGCATGTCGAACTCCACGACTTTGTTCCATTTTTGGTACCAGGTGAAGTTTTCATCGGCAATCTTATCCCAGAATTTTCTGGGTTCACGCACCGATTTATTGTACATTTTAAAATAATGCTCTAGGTTTTTGATGGTGTAGTAACTCATGTTGGTTGGCTTTACTTATTTTAGAAATGTAAATATAAGTATTCTGACTTCTCGATACAATTTTTAAAACCCAAAATAAATCTTACTATTTATATTGTAATTTAATTACTTTTATATTTTTTAAAGTAATTTTTATATCCTCGAACAATGAAACATTTTTTTTCTAACGTAATCCGAATTGGTTATTTATTTACATTTTTAACTTTACTTATACCCGATGTAGGATTTTCCCAAAAAAGCAAAAAAGGATCAACTAGTACTACGACACAATCTACTGTTTCTGATAGTCTTTTTAATGGTTTAAAATGGCGAAATATTGGTCCGTTTCGTGCAGGTCGTTCGCTTGCAGTGACTGGTCATGCCGACCAACCCCTCACCTACTACTTTGGTGCAACCGGCGGCGGCGTATGGAAAACAATTGATGGAGGAAACGAATGGCTTTCTATTTCAGATAGTATTTTTAAATCCTCTTCTGTAGGAGCAATAACTGTTGCTCCTTCTGACCCAAATGTAATTTATGTTGGAATGGGTGAAGCCGATATGCGTTCTAATATTTCATTTGGAGATGGTATGTATAAATCTGTCAATGGTGGTAAAAATTGGATGAAAATCGGTATCGAAAAAGCAGATGCCATTGCAAATATAGAAGTCCATCCAACCAATTCTGATATCGTTTTTGTTTCTGCAATGGGAAATCCATTTCATTCTAATGCAGAGAGAGGTGTTTATCGCTCTAAAGATGGCGGTACGACTTGGCAATTGGTTTTATCAAAAAATGCAGAAACGGGAGCAGTTTGTGTTCGAATAGATCCAAGTAACCCTAGAGTAGTTTATGCTACTTTGTGGCAAGCCTACAGAAACGGGCATTCAATGTCCTCTGGTGGTTTGGGTTCAGGCCTATACAAGTCGGTTGATGGCGGAGATACTTGGCAATGTTTAAATGAAAAACCCGGAATGCCTATTGGTTTATTAGGTAAGATGGGAATTGCTGTTTCACCAGTTAATCCTAATAGATTGTATGCCTTGATTGAAAATAACAAAGGTGGATTGTTTCGTTCTGATGATGCCGGAGAACATTGGGAACTTATCAATGAAGATAAAAATTTATGGCAACGACCATGGTATTATATGAACTTACAAGCAGATCCAAAAAATGAAAATGGACTCATTATCTTAAATGTAGATGCTTGGCAAAGTAAAGATGGCGGAAAAGTTTTTAAAAAAATAGAGGTGCATCATGGCGACACACACGACGTATGGATCAATCCTAAAAATCCCGAAAACTTTATTATTGGAGATGATGGAGGTGCCGAAGTTACTTTTAACGGAGGTGCTACTTTTTCAGAAGTTGATATTCCAACTGCACAATTTTATCATGTTTCTGTTGATAATGATTTTCCATACAATCTTTATGGCGCACAACAAGACAATAGTTCGATACGAATTGCTTCAAGAACAAATGGCTACTCAATAGGAAAAGATGCTTGGTATCCTGTAGCTGGAGGTGAAGCAGGTTATATTCAAGCAGACCCAACAAATACAGACATCACTTATGGAGGAGAATATGATGGGCAATTGAGCAAATACAACAAAAAAACAGAACAAGGACAAGACATTACTCCGTATCCTGAAACCAATATTGGAGCGTCATCTGCAGCTAAGAAGTATCGTTTTCAATGGACGTATCCAATTGTGTTTTCGCCTCAAAATCCAAAACGAATGTATATTGGATCTCAATATGTTCATTTTACGGAAGATGGTGGATATTCATTTGAAATAATAAGTCCAGATTTAACTAGAAATGATTCGAAAACAACTGGTGAAACAGGAGGACCAATTACAAAAGACCAAACTGGTGCTGAAGTGTATGCTACTATTTTTACCATTTCTGAATCGCCACTAGAACAAGGAGTTCTTTGGACAGGTTCGGATGATGGCCTAGTGCATGTTTCAAAAAACAATGGAAAAAACTGGGAAAATGTTTCAATACCAAATACAATTTTGCCCGAATTTTCATTAATCAGTATTATCCATACCTCAGATCATGCAAAAGGAAAAGCCTATTTGGCAGCAACTAAATACATGTATGGTGATCGCACACCGTACTTATTTAAAACTACAGATTACGGAAAAACTTGGACAAAAATAACCAACGGAATTCCTGCTGACGAATATTGTCGCGTGGTACGTGAAGATCCAAACAAAGCTGGTTTACTTTTCGCTGGAACAGAACGTGGCATTTATGTTTCCTTTAACGATGGCGCTTCTTGGCAAAAAATGAATTTAAATTTACCCATTACTCCCATTCGTGATTTACAAATTCAAAAAAGAGAAAGTGATTTGGTTGTGGCTACTCACGGCAGGGCTTTTTGGATTTTGGACGACATTAACCCTTTGTATGAGATAATGGATAAAAAAGTTAGTAAGCAAAAATATTTATACAAACCTAGAACTACTTACAGAATGCAAGGCGGTTCTAGTAAAAATACTCATGCAGGAACCAACTTAGTTAACGGAGCTATTATTCGCTATGTTCTTGATAAAAAATCAACTAAAGAAATAAAATTAGAGTTTTTAGATAATTCAAATACTAGCATTATTACGTATTCTTCTTTAAATAATGTAAAAGGAGAACCAATGAAAATTGCCAAAGAATTCCACCAAGATAAAGAAAAAGAACAACCCGGATTTGTAACAAACAAAGCCGGTATGAATGTTTTTGTATGGAATTTACGCTACCCAAATGTTACCAGTGTAGAAGGCACCAATGTAATGTGGGCAGGAAATGGCGAAGGCGTTAAGGTTTTGCCAGGCACTTATAAAGTACGATTAGTAGAAGATAGAGAAATTATTGCGGAACAAGAGTTTGTAGTTAAAAAAGACCCGAGAGCAACATCCTTTGATGCTGATTTAAAAGAGCAGTTTGACCTTCATCAAAAAATAAACAAAAAAGTAGATGAAGCTCATATTGCAATCAATCAAATACGTAAAATAAGAACCCAAATAAATGGCTATCTCGGAAATGTAAAAGATTCAACAACGGTTCGAGAAATGAAAATCATAACAAAACCAATTACCGATGTTTTAGATGATATCGAATCGAATTTAATGCAACCAAAAGCAAAAGCACCGCAGGATGTTTTGGCATTTCCAGTTCAATTAAATGATAAAATGGCTGGATTAGGATCAATCGTATCGTCAGGAGAAACAAAACCAACCAAAAGCAGCTATCTGGTTTATGATGATTTAGCATCTAAAATCGATAAACAAACCGCTAGGGTTAAAGAAATTATTGATATAAAAATAGTTGAATTTAACGATTATGTCAAGCAAAAACAAATTCCTGCCATAACTGTTAGTCCAAAATAATAGTTAAAAAGACAAACAAGTATTAATACCCTTGTTGATTCAAATTACCAATTATCTAACACTGTTGGTCAGATTATAATAATAAGAAAAAATATTGAGCAGGAAGATTTTTCATGTTTAATATAAGGATTCTATTATTTGAAAATTAGCAGCTCTTTTGAAAACCAAACCATACGTTTAATAAAAGAATAATAATAGGAATCGAACCCGGCGATCTTGCAATTCTTGTCTTTTGGGTTGATTCTGCAACAAATAAGTATCATTCCAACTGGAAAAAAAGAAATTTTAAGATTATAGTTCATAATCATGAAGTTGGAGAACAATTAATGAATGCTTTTAAACATCTAAATAAACTCTTAATCGAAAAGAAGCAGGTAGAAAAGTTTAAAAAACTTCCTATAACAGCCGTTATAGACTATTGCTCGATTTGTTCTGCCAGAAAATATATTTTCCATAACTTCGTTTTCAGTATTGGAAAAAGAAGGGTTTCCAAAGATACAACTGAAGCAAAGCC
>JANNCY010000241.1:0-5734 GCA_031387085.1 Flavobacteriales bacterium
AGATTGGTACAATTAAATGGATTCCCGCCTGCGCGGGAAAGACGCAAGCAACAAAAATATAATAACCAAATTAAGAAGCTCTTTTAAAATAAAATCGTGAAGTTAATTCTGCGTCTTTCCCACGAAAGAGGGAATCCAGCAAAAATGAAATTCTACTTTAAAAAATAGATTCCCGCCTGCGTGGGAAAGACACTAAACAGGAAAACGCAAGAAAGCCCCAGAAAAACAATGACACTATGAATCAAGTAAGAGCCAAAAAACACCTAGGTCAACATTTCTTAACAGACGAAACGATTGCAATGCAAATTGCCGATACATTAAGTTTAGAAGGATACGACAACATTCTAGAAATCGGTCCGGGAATGGGAGTTTTAACTAAATATTTATTAAACAAACCTACCACAACGTATGTTATCGAAATCGATACCGAATCGGTAGCCTATCTTTCTTCACACTATCCAAAACTGGAAGGAAAAATCATATCCAAAGACTTTTTACGTTACAATATCAACGAAGTTTTCGAAGGAAAACCTTTTGCTATAATTGGCAATTTTCCCTATAATATTTCAACTCAAATTGTTTTTAAAACATTAGAGTTACGACACCAAATTCCCGAATTTTCAGGCATGTTTCAAAAAGAAGTGGCCGAACGAATCTGTTCTAAAAAAGGAAGTAAAGTTTACGGAATCCTTTCTGTTTTAGCACAAGCATTTTACGATGCCGAGTATTTATTCACCGTAAATGAAGATGTTTTTAATCCACCGCCAAAAGTAAAATCAGGTGTTTTGCGATTAAGACGAAAAGAAAATTTCACCTTGCCGTGTAGCGAAAAATTATTCTTTTCGGTAGTAAAAACCGGTTTTCAGCAGCGTCGAAAAACCTTGCGAAATAGTTTAAAATCGTTTCAATTATCTGATAATTTAAAATTAGATACTATCTTTGACCTCCGTCCGGAGCAATTATCGGTAGAACAGTTTATAGAACTTACCCAAAAAATAGAAGCCAATGCAGTTTAAAATCAGCAAAGAACTACTTGTTCAAATTGAGCAACTTATTCATGAAAAAAACGACCAGGAATTGGAAGTTTTGTTGAATGACTTGCACCATGCTGATATTGCCGAAATTTTTGATGAACTTGATATTCATGAAGCGACGTATATTTTTAAGGTTTTGGATAGTGAAAAAACTGCCGAAATTCTCCTCGAATTAGAAGACGATGTTCGTGAAAAAATCCTTCATGCGCTTTCTCCAAAAGAAATTGCCGAAGAGCTTGACGAATTAGATACTGATGACGCTGCCGACATTATAGCCGAACTTCCGCAAAGCAAAAAAGAAGAAGTAATCTCTGAACTCGAAGACGTTGAACACGCCAAAGACATTGTCGATTTATTGCGCTACAACGAAGATACTGCCGGTGGTTTGATGGGAAAAGAAATGGTGAAAGTCAACGAAAACTGGACTGTTCTTACCTGTGTGAAAGAAATGCGAAGACAAGCCGAAAATGTTTCCCGCGTGCATTCGATTTATGTTGTTGACGACGAAAATCGATTAAAAGGAAGACTTTCGCTGAAAGATTTATTAACGACTTCCACTAAAACGCCAATAAGCGAAGTATATATCAAAAAAGTAGATTCGGTAAAAGTAAACATGTCGAATGTAGAAGTAGCACGTATCATGCGAAAATACGACCTTGAAGCCATTCCAGTTGTAGACGAAATGGGAACATTGGTTGGTCGAATTACCATCGATGATATTGTTGATGTAATGAAAGACGAAGCCGACAAAGATTACCAAATGGCTGCGGGTATTACACAAGATGTAGAATCGGGCGATACGGTTTTAGAATTAATAAAAGCCCGATTGCCTTGGCTATTAATTGGAATGGTAATCGAAATTGTAGCTTCTTATGTACTTAAAAGCAACGAATCGGCTTTCGAAAAATACAAAACACTCATTATTTTTGTTCCCTTACTTTCTGCAACCGCAGGAAATATTGGCGTGCAAGCTTCGGCTATTGTGGTGCAAGGTTTGGCCAACGGAACTCTAAAAGAGTACAGTCGAAAATATTTCACCAAAGAACTTACTGTTGCCATGACATCGGGAACCATAATTTCATTGTTCCTATTGTTGTACCATTCGGTAATGTACCAACAATATCAAGTTGGATTAGCCATTTCGATTTCGATGATTGTGGTTATTGTATTTGCAGCCACTTTAGGAACATTAGTGCCTTTGTTTCTGCACAAAAATAAAATAGATCCAGCCATTGCAACCGGACCTTTTATTACCACGACTAATGATGTCTTCGGAATTATCATCTACTTTTCAATCGCACGCTTAATATTAGGATTTTAATCTGAACTTATTTCCGTTTTCAAAAAATACTTATCTTTAACCATCAAAATCCATTAGCAATTGATTTATGAGATTGCTTCGCAAGCTCGCAATGACCAATGAAACATATCAAAATCCTTCACCTCGATTCCAATCATCCTTTACTCTGGGAACAATTGGAGAAAGCCGGTTTCCAAAATGAATCCGATTTTACATCCACAAAAGAAGAAATCGAATCCAAAATTCATAATTATCATGGCATTGTAATCCGCAGTCGTTTCAAAATAAACAAAGACTTTCTCGATAAAGCCACCAACTTACAATTTATCGCACGAGTTGGTGCCGGATTGGAAAGTATCGATTGTGATTATGCAAATGAAAAAGAAATTTACTTAATCGCCGCTCCCGAAGGCAACCGAAATGCCGTTGGCGAACACGCTCTCGGAATGTTACTTTCCATCATGAACAAACTCAATCGTGCCGATAAATTGGTGCGCGAAGGCCATTGGATACGTGAAGGTAATCGCGGTTACGAATTAGAAGGAAAAACAATCGGACTCATCGGCTACGGAAATATGGGGAAATCCTTCGCCAAAAAACTCCGCGGATTTGACGTTACCGTTTTGTGTCATGATATTCTCGACAATGTTGGCGATGAAAATGCCAAACAAGTTTCGTTACACGAACTGCAACAACAATCGGATGTGTTGAGTTTGCATATTCCTTGGACGCCGGTAACCGATAAAATGGTAACTACTAATTTTATAAGCGCATTTAAAAAACCCTTTTGGTTTATCAATACGTCACGCGGAAAAAATGTAACTACCGACGATTTGGTCTCAGCCTTGCAATCGGGGAAAATTCTCGGAGCTGGTTTGGATGTTTTGGAATATGAAAAATTATCGTTTGAAAATTTATTTATCGATACCGATAAACCAGCCGCTTTAGAGTATTTACTCCAAGCTGAAAACGTTTTGTTAACACCTCACATCGCTGGCTGGACATATGAAAGTCATGAAAAATTAGCGCAAGTAATTGCAGATAAAATCATCCTAAAGTATGAGTAAAATCAATTCCTATTTGATTTTATTTGTTGTGTAAAACATAACCTTCGCGAACCTTGCGTAAACCATTGCGCACCTTGCGGTTAAACAAAAAAACATGAACAATAAAGACATCAAAAGAGTAACGGGTTTAGGCGGTTTTTTCTTCAAATCCGAAAACCCAAATCAAATTAAAGATTGGTATAAAAATCACCTCGGAATTCCAGTAGACGGCTACGGCTGGACCTTTTGGTGGAAAGACAAAGACGGTAAAGATTGCTCAACACAATGGTCGCCATTTGATACCGACACCAAATATTTTCAACCCAGTGAAAAACAGTTCATGATGAACTTTAGAGTCGACAATCTCGAAGCTTTATTAGAAGTCTTAAAAGAAGAAGGCGTTACTATCGTTGGTGAAATGGAAAGTTACGACTACGGAAAGTTTGGTTGGATTTTAGATCCCGAAGGAAATAAAATAGAACTTTGGGAACCAATTGATAGTGCATTTCAATAATTTTATTATTTTTATAATCTAATCAACTAAAAATTATAAAAATGGAAGAATCGAAACCAATTGAAGATTGGAACAAACCTCAATCGCCACCTCAAGAAAATAAAAAAGTTGTTTGTGGTGTTTTAGCTATTTTACTTGGGTCTCTTGGAATACATAAATTTGTATTAGGCTATACCAATGAAGGAATTATTACTTTAGTTTTATCGGTAGTCACTTGTGGTATTGCCACTAGTTTACTCGGTTTAATCGAAGGAATTATTTACTTAACCAAGTCAGATACCGAATTCTACCAAACCTACCAAGCTAACAAACGCGGTTGGTTTTAATATAAATGCCTCATAATTTGGGGCTTTTTCTTTTTTTATTCTAACTCCACTATATTTTCCTTCACTCAAAGTTCTTTTGGTCAAATTAACGGCAAAATACACTTTGAGTTGATTGTGAAAATCAAGTTTTAGTTTAATATTTTATTATTTTTTCTGTTATAGTTGTGTTTTCAAATTTTACTTTCACAATATAAATTCCGTTTTGAAAATTTGAAATAGAAATATTTTTCTGATTTTCACACTTCAAAACTAATTCCCCAATAACGTTGAAAATTTCGAGTGAAAACTTTTCGTTGTTTGAAATTAAAATAGATATTTCTGATGTGGCTGGATTTGGATAGATTTTTATTTTTTTAATTTCATTTGTATTTAATGCTAATGTCGAACAAGGATTTGACAAATGTGTTAAAAAGAAATCTCTAAATTGAAATGTTCGTAAAGGATCTTGATACCAAGTTCCTCCGTGTCCTTGATTGGTTGCTATAACATAAGTATTTGTTACTGCTCCGCTTGTTAAAGCATTTCTCAAAATAACACTTTGATTTGTTGGAACGGTACAATCGTTACTTCCATGCATTATAAAAAATTTGGCATCATCTGGTGTTATGTAAGCAATTGGATTTGCCGACTGAACTAATGTTGGATTACTACTTAACGTTGGAATATTCAGCAAGGCACATTCTGGCGAATTCTGTTCGTGAACTAAAACTCCTGTTCCACATGAGGAGGAATAATTTCCATCCATAAGAGAAAAATCTGTGGGACCAAATAAATCTACCACAGCTTGTATCCGACTACTCTCGGTAGTATTTCCTAAATAGGCACCTTCTAAAGCGACAACATCTCCCGTTGTTCCCATCATTGCGGATAAATGTCCGCCTGCAGAACTTCCCATAACCCCAAATCGACATTTATCAATTCCGTATATGGAAGCATTTGCTTTTAGAAATCGAATAGCCGCTTTACAATCCTCAATTTGTTTTGGCCAACGGTCATTGTTAGCCGTAAGTCTGTAATTGATATCAACACATATAAATCCAGCGTTGTAGCAAGGTTCAAAATAAGCCACATTATTTGCGCCTTTACTACCGGTATACCAACCTCCACCATGAATAAAAACAATTACTGGTGCTGGAGCAGTTAATCCAGGAGGAATATATATATCTAATTTCTGGAAAATATTATTATTCCCTGTGTAATCAACATTTTGGAATGTTGGTATAATTTGAGCTAAAGAATTAATTGCAGTTGCAAAGGCAAAAAATAGTAGTATTTTTTTAAGTTTCATATTTTTTACTATTAAGTTTATTTTCCTACCCTGTTTTTGGTTGCTATTGCATAACTAACCGTTGTTAAATCTACCCTTTTTCTTTTCGTTCCAATTCGGCTTGAAACTCTTCCATAACAGGTTTTACGGTACTTTCGGGTAAATCGGCAATGCGAATGTACATCAATCCGTCAATAGCATTATTGAATTTCGGATCGACATTAAAAGCAATAACACGTGCATTTTG
>JANNCY010000014.1:0-5978 GCA_031387085.1 Flavobacteriales bacterium
TTTTCTATACCTAATAAAAAATCCAATATTTATAATGCCTATAATTTTTCTAAAGAAAAAAGCATTAATAATTTTACCGACGACGAACTAAAAAAACTAAAGTAACCACAAATACGCAAACGACACCTGACAGGTTTTTGAAACCTGTCAGGTGTGAACAATATAACAAGCATGAATAAAAAAACATACCTACTTTTACTCGCTTTAACACTTATTTCCTGCTATCAACAAGAACGCAATTGTACCGATTTTAAAACCGGGAAATTCGAATTCGTTCAGGAAATAAATGGGAAAAAACAAACCTCAACTTTTGTGCGTACCGAAAAACTACAAATCGAAACCTTTAACGGAAAAACTGATACGGCAACCGTTCGCTGGGTAAACGATTGTGAATTGGTGCTACAAAAATTACATCCAAAGAACATGCAAGAAAAAAAAGCCATCAGCATGAAAATAGTCGCTACCAAAGAAAAAAACTATACTTTTGAATATTCCTTTGTGGGAGAAGCCAAAAAACAAATCGGAACCGTAACAAAAATTGATTAATTGCGTAAAACTACTTTAACAAAATCTAAATAATGGATATTCTTTTTACTCCAAATGCACTCGTAGCATTACTTACACTTACTTTTTTAGAAATCATTTTAGGAATCGACAACATCGTCTTTTTATCGATTGTTTCGGGGAAACTAGACCAAAAAGACCAACCCAAAGCGCGAAGAGTAGGATTGCTTTTAGCGATGGCGTTTCGTATAATTTTACTTTTCGGAATCACTTGGGTGTTGAGTTTGCAAGACACGATTTTAAGCATCGATTGGGGATTTTTCGAAGCGCATATCACTGGACAAAGTTTGATTATTTTTGGAGGAGGATTGTTTCTTTTGTACAAATCGGTGACTGAAATCCACCACAAGCTCGAAGGCGAAGAAGACGGCGAACACGGTAAAGCGAGCAAAAGTTTGTCATCAGCTATTTTACAAATTGCACTGTTAAACATTGTTTTTTCGTTCGATAGTATTTTAACAGCTGTTGGATTAGTAAGTATGAAAGAACCACACGAAGGCGGATTTGGTTATGAAGGCGCGTTATTAATTATGATTTTAGCCGTTGTAATTTCGATTATTATAATGATGATTTTCGCTGGACCTGTTTCTAAATTCGTAAACGAACATCCAACGATTCAAATTCTAGGATTGTCTTTCCTAATACTAATTGGCGTGATGTTAATTGCTGAAGGTTCACACTTGGCTCATTTCAAATTTGGCGATGATGCAGAAGTCGGCGTAATTCCGAAAGGGTATTTGTACTTCTCGATTTTCTTCTCTCTATTTGTAGAATTCTTGAATTTACGCATGAAGAAATCTCGAAACGCTGTTAAATTGCATAACAGTACGATTAAAGATAATAAGTTAAAAGATACCGATCTAACGGATTAGGAGCTAAAGGCTTGAGAGACCTGACAGGTTTTTAAAACCTGTCAGGTCTACTAAAAAAACGTCTTGAAATAAATCATCAAGACGTTTTTTTTTATTATTTACGTACAACTTGGTTAATAATTCAAATTAACGCCAAAACCAATTCCCATATCACTGTCGTAATGCGTCGTGACTCCAAAATTACGAGCGATGATATAGCGCAATCCAGCCATATATTCCTTATCGGTATTCCACATCAAACTCAATCTCAATCGTTTTGAAACTGGAATATCCATGCGTTCGAACTGCAACCTGAAATTGCCATCCGTATACAACTCTGCTTGTGCTTTTATCAACATTGGCAATGTGTATTCGATACCAGCGCTAAAAACAGTACGGTTGTCTTTGGTATTGGTTTGATTAAAGATATTTCGCTCCATTTCTTCGCCCTCCATTTTTCGATACCGCCAATCGAAACCTACGAAGGGCATAATCCATTGCATTTGACCAAGATATTTTCCGATGTGCGTTTCAGTTTCATAACCGTGATGGTCATTGTATCCCAAACGCCATTCGGTGCCAATACTCCAACGCGTGTTGGCAATCATAAAATGTCCGTCGTTTCCGTTGGTGGCAAAATCATTCTCTGTCATGATGTGGAACTGTCTGTCATCGGCATATAATTTTCTTTTGGCTAATTTCGGATTTGGAATTAGTGGATTTGGTGGTGAATTTTCGTAAGAGAAAACCCTTCCCATTCCCGCCATCATGTGATAAAGAATATGACAATGAAAAAACCAATCGCCACTTTCGGTTGCAGCAAATTCTAAAACATCGGTTTCCATGGGCATAATATCGATGATGTTTTTGAGTGGTGAATAATCGCCTTGACCATTTAATACTCTAAAATCGTGTCCGTGAAGATGCATTGGATGGCGCATCATCGAATTGTTGTGAATTATCATTCGAATAATTTCACCTTTCTTGATTAGGATTTTATCGGTTTCTGAAACTACTTTGTTGTCTAAACTCCACACATAGCGGTTCATATTTCCTGTGAGTTCGAAGCGTAATTCTTTTACTAGTGCATCTTTAGGAAGGTTGGTCGGTGCTGTTGATTTGAGCATCGCATAATTTAAAGTGGTTATATCTGAAGGCTCTTGGTTTTCAGTCATTTTCATTGCTGCCATTTTAGTATCCGTATTTTCATCAGCACCCGTAATTTCGGGATACATCACCACATTCATGTCCATTTGATTGTAAGACATTTGCATTCCCATATCGTCAAGATCCCCGTTCATTTTCATCATGTCGTTCATCATTTTCATACCTTCAAAATACTTCAATTTGGGAAGTGGTGGTGTTAATTTCTTGGTACCACTTCCGAAAAATATAGAAGTCGATTTGGTTCGGTCTTCTGGTGTTGCTAAAAATTCAAATGCTGTATGGTCTTCTGGAATAGTTATAACAACATCATAGGTTTCTGAAACGGCAATGATTAATCGATCGACCTCAACGGGTTCTACATCATTACCATCTGTTGCTACAACCGTAATTTTTCCTCCAGCATAGGTCAGCCAAAAATAGGAAGAAGCACCACCATTAGAAATACGCAAACGCACTTTGTCACCGCCTTTGAATTGTGATAATTGACTTTCATTTTTACCATTGATGAGAAACTTTTCGTAATATACATCACTAACATCCATCGCATTCATTCGCTTCCATTCGTTGGTCACTTTGGTGACGAAATGTCCCGATCGAATGGCTTCGGTATAACTTTGGGTTGTTCCTTTTTTTATAGCAAACCAATCGGTGGCGTTGTGCAACATTCGGTGAACATTTTCGGGTTTGATATCCGTCCATTCACTTAAAATAATGGGAACGGTCGGCAAGTCATCAATTCCTTTTCTGAAAGTTGGATCTTCATTTCTTTTGTTCATAATAAAAGAACCGTACATTCCGATTTGCTCCTGCAATCCCGAATGACTATGGTACCAGTGTGTGCCGTGTTGGATAATTGGAAAGGTATATTTGTGAGTTGTATTTGGTTCGATAGGCATTTGCGTTAAATTGGGAACGCCATCTTCTTTATTAGGTAAGAACAATCCATGCCAATGTAAGGAAGTACTTTCTTTTAATTCATTGTGGACATAAATTTCGGCAGTATCGCCTTCCGTAAAAGTTAGTGTTGGCATCGGAATTTGTCCGTTTACAGCGATAGCTCTTTTTGGTTTTCCAGAAAAATTAACAATGGTATCGCGCACGTACAAATCGTAACGAACGGTTTTTGGCGGTTCGTTTTTTTTCACAATAACCTTTGCTATGGGTTTTTCAATTTCAGTTTTTTTTTGTTTTTGAATACTATCATTAGTAGCAACTGACTTCTTTGGATTTATTATTTTAGGTTGTGTTGCCGTTTTTTTCTTAACTGCTTTTTGTTTTTCCTTTATTAAAGTCATGCCACATTTTGGACAGTTTCCAGGTTTGGGAAGATGAATTTCTGGGTGCATCACACAGGTATAAAATTGCTGTTGTGATTGCTGAAACGTATTGAAATCTGCAAAAGAAAATTGCGACAGAACAAATACGAGTAAGACTATTTTTTTCATTTTGATTTAAATTTTTAAATTTCTTAATCGCAACGCATTTACGATTACAGAGACAGAACTAAACGACATGGCTAAAGCGGCTATCATTGGCGACAATAAAATTCCAAAAAAAGGATACAAAACACCTGCAGCAATTGGCACTCCTAATACGTTATAGAAAAAAGCGAAGAATAAGTTTTGTTTGATGTTTTTCATAACGGCATGGCTCAAATTTTTGGCTTTTACGATGCCTAGCAAATCACCTTTAACCAAAGTTATTTTGGCGCTTTCAATAGCTACATCCGTTCCGGTTCCCATAGCAATTCCGATGTTGGCTTGCGCTAATGCAGGAGCATCGTTAATTCCGTCGCCAGCCATGGCTACAATTTTACCTTCAGCCTGTAATCGTTTAATTTCTTTGAGTTTATCTTCTGGCAAGCAACCTGCTTTATATGATGACAGTTTTAATTCATCAGCAACAGCTTTGGCAGTATTAACATTATCGCCAGTGAGCATAATCACTTCGACACCTTGACGTACTAGTTCTTTTATGGCTGCAGCACTTGATGTTTTTATAGCATCGGCAATCGAAACGAATCCTACGACAATTCCATCAATGGAAATATAAGAAACCGTTTTGCCCAACTTTTGTTCGGCTATAATTTTTGTTTCAATGTCTTGTGAAATGTTGGCACTGACTTGCTCCATTAGTTTTTTATTGCCTAATGCAACTTTTTTATTGGCTACGGTTCCGGTAACGCCTTTGCCTGCTATGGCTTCAAAATCGTTGACTTCGATTAATGAAATGGATTTTGTTTTGGCATAATCCACCACAGCTTGTGCTAAAGGATGTTCACTATATTGGTTTAAGGAAGCGATGTTTTGAAGCGCATCATCCTCATTATTGACAACATATATTTTTTCCACGGATGGCTTTCCTTCCGTAATTGTTCCTGTTTTGTCTGTAATTAAAACATCAACTTTATTCATATTCTCTAAAGCCTCTGCATTTTTTATCAAAACGCCCGATTGTGCTCCTTTACCTACTCCGACCATTACCGACATTGGAGTTGCCAATCCTAAAGCACATGGACAAGCAATAATTAAAACGGCAATGGCATTTATAAAACCGTACACTAATTTAGGTTCAGGTCCCCATTTTGCCCAAATAAAAAAAGTAATTACCGAAACAATTACTACGGTAGGAACAAAATACTTGGCAATGCTATCCGCTAATTTTTGAATGGGCGCTCTTGAACGACTCGCGTTATTAACCATTTGAACAATTTGAGCAAGGAGTGTTTCGGCACCTACTTTTTCAGCTATCATTACAAAAGATTTGTTGCCGTTAATGGTTCCTGCAATTACAAGATCGTCTTTCTTTTTATCAACCGGAATTGGTTCTCCAGTAATCATGGCTTCGTCGATATTGCTTTCGCCATCAGTTATTTTTCCGTCAACTGGAATTTTATCTCCAGGTTTTACTCTTAAAAAATCCCCTTTTTTGATATCGTGAATGGAGATTACTTTATCATTTCCATCAACTACCAAAGTAGCTTCTGTGGGTGCTAATTTCAATAACTCTTTTATAGCTCCGCTGGTTTGGCTATGCGCTCTGGCTTCTAATAATTGTCCTAGTAAAACCAAAGTCAGAATAACGGTTGTAGCTTCGAAATAGAGTAGCACTGTTCCTTGTTCGGTTTTAAATTCACTTGGAAAAATAGCAGGAAAAAACATCCCGACTAAACTGAATAAAAAAGCTACACCTGTTCCAATTCCGATAAGGGTAAACATGTTTAAGTTCCAAGTTATAATCGATTTCCATGCGCGGACAAAGAACATCCAACACGTATAAAAAACTACTGGAAGCGATAATACTAGTTGCACCCAATTCCATTTTTTCGCCTCCATAATTTGGAGTAACGGATTGTTGTGCATCATTTCTATCATCGCGATAGCAAAAATGGGAAGT
>JANNCY010000023.1:0-8252 GCA_031387085.1 Flavobacteriales bacterium
CCTCCAGGATGGGAACATAGCAAAGGTATGCGGTTGTAGCGGTGCGATGTAGGTCGCTTGCCATTTTTTAGTCATTGCGAGGTACGAAGCAATCTCATAGTATTATACTAATCTGAACTTGTTTCAGATTTTTTTTTAACTACAACTTTCCTTTAATGAAATTATCTTGGCAAATAGTTCGATTGCATTTAAAGGAGACTTTTTCAATAGCTTACGGCAATTATTCTTTTAGGGAAGCATTAATTATTTCGTTATTCAAAAAAGATTGTAAAGGTTATGGCGAATGTACCGCAATCGATTATTACCAAATAAATTTAGCTGATTTTGTTCAGAAATTGGATGTCATAAAAGCTACTATTGAAAAGCAAAAAATAGTTCATCCAACCGAATTTTACACTTTTCTTCTAACATTAGATTTGCCCAGTTTTCTTCGTTCGGCTATAGATTGTGCGTATTGGGATTTATTCGGAAAATTAGAAAAGCAATCTTTTTTAGAATTGAATAGAATAACTACTACCGTGTTGCCCGATTCATCAATAACGATTAGTGTGGCTCCAATAGCGGAACAAATTAAAAAAATAGAGCAATCGACTTGGACCAATTTTAAAGTCAAATGCAATCATTTTAATAAAATCGAAGTGCAATCTTTATTACAATTGGACAAACAAATAGCATTAGATTCTAACGGAAGTTTTACAAAAGAAAATTGCCTTTGGTTAGAAAATCAGGAAGCCATTTCGAAGTTTACGTATCTCGAACAACCGATGAAAATTGAATTTGAAAATTACAATGTTTTACATTCCAATTTGCATGCGAATTGGATGGCGGATGAAGATTGTCAGGATATAACCAGTTTAGCATTATTGTCATCACATTATAAAAGCATCAATATTAAATTGGTAAAATGTGGTGGATTAACTCCGGCTTTGCAATTGATAAAAAGCGCAAGGGAATTAAATTTTAAAATCATGATTGGTTGCATGACTGAATCGAGTATTGGAATTTCGGCGGGTGTGGTTTTAGCACCTCTTTGTGATTATGCTGATCTCGACGGTGCCAATCTGATTGCTAATGACATTGCTTTTGGAAGTACAATTGTTAATGGCAAAATTCAATTGAATGAAAAACCCGGATTGGGAATTGAGTTATTGTAAAAACGTTTTTTATCTTTATAAAAAATAAGAACAAAGAATATAGAGGTTTTGTTTTAAGATAAAATAGTCTTTTCTCTTGGTTCTTTTTTCTTTCATCTAAAAATATATGAGTAAAGTTGTATTTATCACTGGCGCTTCCTCTGGAATTGGAAAATCAATAGGGGAGTTTTTGCACAACAAAGGTTTTACAGTTTTTGGAACAAGTAGGAATGCGCAACGCATAGCGGATATGGTTTTTCCTTTGGTTACTTTAGATGTTCGAGATACAGCAAGCATCCACGATGCAGTTGCCAGTATTATCGCAAAAACCGGAAAAATTGATGTTGTAATCAATAATGCCGGTGTTGGAATTACCGGTCCGATTGAAGAAATTCCCACCAAAGAAATCCTGAATAATTTTGAAATCAATTTGTTTGGTCCGATTGAAGTGATGAAAGCCGTTTTACCACAAATGCGTTCGCAGCAATCGGGTTTGATTATTAATATTACTTCTATTGCAGGTTATATGGGATTACCGTATCGCGGCATTTATTCGGCTTCAAAAGGAGCATTGGAATTAATTACAGAGAGTCTGCGAATGGAAGTCAAATCCTTTGGAATTCATATTACGAATGTAGCTCCAGGAGATTTTGCTACGAATATTGCAGCCGGTCGTTTTCACGCACCATTGGTTAAAGGTTCTGCTTATGAGATTCCGTACGGAAAAACATTAAAAATGATGAACGAACATGTGGATTCGGGAAGCAATCCGAATGAAATGGCGGAAGCTATTTATCAAATTATCCTAAATCCGAAGCCGAAAGTACATTATAAAATAGGAGCGTTCATGCAAAAGTTTTCCATTGTTTTAAAACGAATTTTACCAGATAAAGTCTACGAAAAAATGCTGATGAAGCATTATAAATTGTAGAAAGAGAATAGAAAAAAGAATAAAGAAAATAGATTTGATTTGTTTCTTCGATTACTATTGATTTTTGTAATTTTGAACCGAATTGCGTTAAGGATAGTAGCGACATCCTTTTAAGGATTGTTCTGAAGCGCAGCGGAAGAAATATCAATCCTTAAAAGATATAGCGGATAGCCTGACCCGAGGAACGAGCGGAACGCCCAACATTTAAAAACACAACTTAATTATATACTATGAAATTTTTTATTGACACAGCCAATCTAAATGACATTAAAGAAGCGCAAGCATTGGGCGTTTTAGATGGTGTAACTACCAATCCGTCTTTGATGGCAAAGGAAGGAATTACCGGAAAAAACAATATTTTAAAGCACTACGTCGACATTTGTAACATTGTTCATGGCGAAGTGAGTGCCGAAGTAAATGCGGTGGATTATGCGGGAATGATTAAAGAAGGCGAGGAGTTGGCCGATTTACACGAACAAATTGTAGTGAAATTGCCGATGACCAAAGAAGGTATAAAGGCGTGTAAATATTTTTCGGATAAAGGAATTAAAACCAATGTGACTTTAGTATTTTCGGCAGGACAAGCTTTATTGGCTGCAAAAGCGGGAGCTACTTTTGTTTCTCCGTTTATTGGTCGTTTGGATGATATTTCTACAGATGGTTTAAATTTGATTCAGGAGATTAGAGAAATTTATGATAACTACGGTTACGAAACACAAATATTAGCAGCATCTGTGCGTCATACGATGCACATTGTGAATTGCGCAAAAATTGGAGCTGATGTAATGACAGGTCCATTATCGGCGATATTGGGATTGTTGAAACACCCTTTAACTGATATTGGATTGGCGCAGTTTTTAGCCGATTTTGAGAAGGGGAATAAGTAGTTTGAAGTAGGAAGATGGGAGAGGGAAGATGGAAGTTGGGAGAGGGAAGTTGGGAGATGGGAGTACAACATATAAAGTATAAAATACAAAAGCGATTTTCAAATGAAAATCGCTTTTGTATTTTAAGCTATATAAATCTTCCAACTTCCCTCTCCCATCTTCCAGCCATTTCTTACTTCAAATTATCCTCAAAGTGAACATCAAAAATATTCGTAAACGCATTGATAATTTTTTTGTCTTTGCCGACAACAATGGTTCGGTGAATTTTGGTAATAGCCCATTTGGCTCTTAAGTCTTCAAAATTGGCGCAATGTAATTCTTTGATATCGTCAAAATGATAATTGGAAAGGATTTCTTTCCACTTGTCTTCTCGGTCATTTAAATTAATAGCTACAAAATCGAAGTCGGGATGTCTTTTTTTGAATTCCATTACTTTTTTATGAGCAGCAACAAAATGAGAAGAAGCGCTACCTGTCCAGAAAAAGAACACAGTGTTTTGTGCGATAATGTCATCGGTAGAAACTGAATTTCCATTGCTATCGTTAAAAAACACTTTAGGTAAATCGTAACCTGGTTTGAGCAATTGAATGGCATTTCCAATTTTTACGATTTCGTTTTTCTGACTTTTATCGGTAGAAAATTTGTGGTAGGTATCTAAAAACAAGTTGTTGTTTACCATATTTTGGTCTTCCAATAAATATTGAAAAGCGATATTATTCAACACCATATTTTTCACCTTTTCATTTTTAATCAATGTATCCGCAATATTCATTTTGTTGATGTTTGTTTTTAACGCCAAATCAACTTCGGTAAAATGATTGTGGTATTTGATGGCTGCCACATTGCTGAGCATGTGATTCAGATACATTACAAAAGGAGAAAAATCGGTTAGTGATTCATTACTGTAATCGACTGTTTTTCGGAAATCGTAATACCCTTTTGGAAGTTTTTCAATCACATCATTACCTGTCCGCATCTCATGAATTATAGGATAGATTTCTTTTTTGGTGTAATGTGGAAAGTTGAGTGTGGCTTTGGCATACACATCAAAATTGTCGTTCCATTTTATTTCTTCTTTTCTGTCTTTATAAAATTTCTCATTCTTTTTGTAGGCAGCATCTATCGTATTGTTGAATTCAGGAACATCGTAATCAAAAACTTCAAACATATTGTTTTTGTCTTTTTCATTTCGAAGATACATGTCCATTAAGAAGTTGTTTTTTTGATCGCCACGACCACAAAAAACCACCGATTCATCAAAATCTTTCGAGTTGATGTGCACCATTAGACTATCATTTTTGTCAAAATAAACATATTGGTATTCGGGTTGGTGTTTAAAAGTGTACAGTCCCGGAGCTAAAGAATCGAATTTTATAAAGAAGGTATTGTCTTTTTTTAAGGGAATGGTATCAATTACTTCGTTGTTTTTGCAGAATAATACAAAGCGATTGTTGGGATTAATTACTTCTCCACCAAAGTAGGCTACATAGTTATCGCTTGAAAATTCATTTTTACAAGAACATACTATGAATAACAACA
Source organism: Flavobacteriales bacterium (assembly GCA_031387085.1). Classification (GTDB taxonomy): domain Bacteria; phylum Bacteroidota; class Bacteroidia; order Flavobacteriales; family Flavobacteriaceae; genus Flavobacterium. Next base: position 4,491 of record JANNCY010000023.1, read on the forward strand.
GCGTTGGTATAATAAATGTTTTAAAACAGGGCAATATTTTCATTAACATTGAATTATTAAGAACAAATGTATTTAGATGCAATGAATAATTCTGTTAACCTATAGTTAAAGTTAAATTCGCAATGACAACGCCATAAAAATAGATTTTTTTATTGATGTGCAATCAAAAATGATTTTTTTTTCAAAATCAAAACAGTTGTGATGTGAATACTATTTTTTAAATTTGTTGCAATTCTAAAAAAAATGAAACGATTAGTAGTTGCTCTTTTTTTATTTCTATCGATAATGGATTTGTGTTACGGTCAAACCAATTTTGGTAAACCAGAAGTAGATCCGATTAATGTTCAAAAAAGCTTTACCGATTGGGCGGCATATCAAAGTGATCATATTATGTTAACGTTAGATTTTAAAGCTATCGATGTGAATTCCAACTTGATTGATAAAGAAACGTTCCTAAAAAAGCTTACTTTGGGCGACTATTTTCCGATTAAATTGGAATCCCAAACCAACGAAATCTATTACCAACTTTTTAAAATAAATTCGCATTCGGATACCAGTATAAAAGCCACTATGGTTGTCAATGCAGTTGAAGAATACGAACATTTCAAGATGGAAGGACAGTCGTTTTCAGCCTTTCATTTTACCGATTTGGATGGCAATGTATACACGAATGAATCCGTTAAAGGAAAGATCTTAGTTATCAAATGTTGGTACATTCATTGTGCGCCATGTGTGAAAGAATTCCCCGATTTGAATCGTATGGTAGCAAAATATAAAGACAGAAAAGATGTACTGTTTGTTAGCCTCGCTGAAGATACACCAGAGCAATTAAATGAATTTTTGACAAAGAAACCACTTTCGTATGTTGTAGTTCCCAATCAGAAAAAATACATGAATGAAACCTTGCATCTGAATGCTTTTCCTACCCATTTTATAATTACTAAAGACGGGGTAATTTCGAAAGTGTTGCTTAATTTCGAAAGCTTGGAATTGGCTTTGGAAAAAGAAAGTAAACTAGAATAATTACTACTAAAAAAATTCAAGTAGTTAACATTATTTACTGAACTCTATTGCGTACTTTTGCACCGCCAGAGGCCAAAAGGCCGAACGGTACGAAGTAAAATTTAATTAAAAAAACAATTCATGCTTACTGTTTCCAATTTATCGGTTCAATTTGGTAAAAGAATATTATTCGACGAAGTAAATACCACCTTTACTCAAGGCAATTGCTATGGTGTAATTGGTGCTAATGGTGCCGGAAAATCTACTTTTTTAAAAATTATAGCCGGCGATATTGATCCAACTTCGGGTCGTGTAATTTTAGAACCAGGAAAACGAATGTCGGTTTTGAATCAGAATCATAATATGTTTGACGAGCATACCGTACTCGAAACCGTGATGATGGGAAACAAAGTATTGTTTGCAGTAAAATCGGAAATGGATGCTTTGTATGCCGATTATACGGATGCTAATGCTAATAGAATAGGGGAATTGCAAGTGCAATTTGAAGAAATGAATGGTTGGAATGCCGATTCAGATGCCGCCGCGATGTTATCCAATTTGGGAATTTCAGCCGATATGCATTACACTTTAATGGGTGATATTGAAGGTAAACTGAAAGTCCGTGTCCTATTAGCACAAGCACTTTTTGGAAATCCAGATGTTCTTGTAATGGATGAGCCGACGAATGATTTGGATTTTGAAACGATTTCATGGTTAGAGAATTTCTTAGCCAATTACGAAAATACCGTAATTGTCGTGTCGCACGACAGACACTTTTTGGATTCGGTGTGTACGCACATTTCGGATATCGATTTTAATAAAATCAATCACTATTCGGGGAACTATACTTTTTGGTATGAATCGAGTCAATTAGCTGCGAAACAAAAAGCACAACAAAATAAAAAAGCAGAAGAAAAGAAAGCCGAATTAGAAGAATTCATTCGTCGTTTTAGCGCCAACGTAGCCAAATCAAAACAAGCTACGTCTCGTAAGAAAATGATTGAGAAATTGAACTTGGATGAAATTCGTCCCTCAAGCAGAAGATATCCGGCGATTATTTTTGATGTGGAAAGAGAAGCAGGCGATCAGATTTTACATGTCGAAAACTTATCCGCTTCGACTGACGGTGAAGTGTTGTTTAAGAATGTCGATTTGAACATGGCAAAAGGCGATAAAGTCGTAGTATTTTCTAAAGATTCGAGAGCAACTACCGCTTTTTATGAAATCTTAAATGGAAATCAAAAAGCCGATTCTGGAACTTTCGATTGGGGAATTACCACTAATCAATCGTATTTACCTAATGATAATAGCGAATTCTTCAAAAGCGATTTAAATCTGGTTGATTGGTTGCGTCAGTTTGTAAAAACGGAAGAAGAACGTGACGAGGTTTATGTTCGTGGCTTTTTAGGGAAAATGATTTTCTCAGGAGAAGAAGCGTTGAAAAAATGTTCAGTGCTTTCGGGTGGAGAAAAAGTGCGTTGTATGTTATCGAGAATGATGATGATTCGTGCCAACGTTTTAATGTTAGACGAACCAACGAATCATTTGGATTTGGAGTCGATTACGGCATTCAACAATTCACTAAAAAACTTTAAAGGTTCGGTTTTGTTTACAACGCATGACCACGAATTTGCGCAAACAGTAGCAAATCGCGTTTTGGAAATTACACCAAACGGAGTTATCGATCGCTACATGACGTTTGATGATTATTTGGATGATGAAAAAGTACAGGAATTAAGAAAGAAAATGTATAAATAATAAAGACGACCGTTTCAATTTTGAAGCGGTTTTTTTATAATCACAAAAAATTATATCTTTACACACCAAACAACACTTCATTATGAGTCAAAAAGTACTACTCAACGCAAAAGAAGTCAACATTATTCTACATCGTTTGGCCTGTCAGTTAATCGAAAAACACCTAGATTTTTCCAATACCGTACTCATAGGATTACAACCCCGCGGTAAATTTCTTGCCCAACGAATCAAACACATTTTAGAAAACGAATTCCAAGTCAACCAAATACAACTTGGATTTTTAGATATCACTTTTTTCAGGGATGATTTCAGAAGAGGTGAAAAACAATTGGAAGCTAATAAAACGCAAATCAATTTCCTTGTCGAAGAAAAAAAGGTGATTTTTATTGACGACGTTTTATATACAGGAAGAAGTATAAATGCAGCATTAACCGCTATTCAATCTTTTGGACGACCATCTGAAGTGGAACTTTTAACTTTAATTGATAGACGATTTAGTCGCCATTTGCCCATCCAACCTGATTATAGAGGAAGACAAGTAGATGCGATTAACGATGAGAAAGTCAAAGTCTGCTGGAAAGAAAATGAAGGTGAAGACGCTGTGTATTTAATGTAAGAAGTAAAATTTACGAAGTAAGATATAAAAACTAGAACACAACAAAAAATGGCAGAATTAAGTGTAAACCATTTATTAGGAATAAAATACCTTGTCAAAGACGACATCGATTTGATTTTTGAAACCGCGGATCATTTCAAGGAAGTCATTAATCGTCCGATAAAAAAAGTGCCTTCTTTGCGCGATATTACTATTGCTAATATCTTTTTTGAAAACAGCACGCGTACCAAATTGTCGTTCGAATTAGCACAAAAGCGACTTTCTGCCGATGTGATTAGTTTTTCGGCAGCACAATCGTCGGTCAAAAAAGGTGAAACACTTATCGATACTGTAAATAATATCCTTTCGATGAAAGTCGATATGGTAGTCATGCGACACGCCAATCC
>JANNCY010000030.1:0-15961 GCA_031387085.1 Flavobacteriales bacterium
TTTTCTGCACGAAATGTCGGTCCGAAAGTATATACTTGTCCCAATGCCATCGCAAAGGTTTCTGCTTCTAATTGTCCCGAAACGGTAAGGTTGGTTTCTTTTCCGAAGAAATCTTCTTTGTAGTTGATTTTTCCGTCTTCCGTTCTTGGGGTATTATCGAATGGCAGCGCCGTTACTTTGAACATTTCGCCGGCACCTTCGGCATCAGAACCAGTAATAATTGGCGTATTTACATACACAAATCCTCTTTCCTGAAAGTAGTTATGAACGGCAAATGACAACACCGATCGCACTCTCATAATGGCGCCAAAAGCATTCGTTCGTACCCGTAAATGGGCATTTTCACGTAAAAATTCCATGGAATGTTTCTTGGGTTGCATTGGAAATTTCTCTGCATCCGAATCGCCTAAAATCTCTAAAGCCGTAACCTGAATTTCATATTTTTGTCCGGCTCCTTTGCTTTCTACTAAAGCGCCAGTTACCGAAACTGCTGCACCAGTTGTAATTCTTTTTAAGGTTTCTTCTGGTGTGTTTTCAAAATCGACCACACACTGAATATTATTAATGGTCGAACCATCGTTCAACGCAATAAATTGATTGTTTCTAAAAGTCCGTACCCAACCTTTTGCAGTTACATTATCAATGATTTTGGTGCTGTTGAGTAATTCTTTAACTTTTATGTTTTTCATTGCTACTAATTTTATTGGTATAGATTACCACAAATATAAATTTTTCTACTGATTTTTCTTCGTTACTTGTCTTCTGTTTCTTCATCATTTTCTTCTTCAGGCTCATCGCTTCGAAGCACGTTCAATGTTGGTTCTTCTAAAAACTCCTTTTTACCACTCCATTTTTCTACTGTCAACACCAATGCTGGCAATACTAGCAAATTAGCAAACATGGCAAAGGTTAAAGTACATGAAATTAATCCTCCTAAGGCAATCGTTCCTCCAAAACTGGATAAGGTAAAAATAGCAAATCCGAAAATCAAAACTACTGACGTGTAAAAAGTGCTAATTCCGGTTTCGCGCAAAGCACTAATAACCGATTTCTTTATTTTTCCGTTATTCTGAATTAAATCGTGTCGGTATTTTGCCATGAACTGTATGGCATTATCCACCGAGATTCCGAAGGCAATACTAAAAACCAATATAGTTGATGGTTTTAACGGAATTTCGAAATACCCCATCAATCCCGATGTGATGCACAACGGAAGAATATTCGTTACGACCGATGCAAAAATCATTTTCACCGATCGGAACATGTATGCCATTAATCCTGCGATTAAAAGAATGGCAAAGATCAACGATTCGATAAGGTTGTTCACCAAATAGGTAGTTCCTTTTTGAAACACTAATGCTTTTCCGGTAAGGGTCACTTCATAGCGATCACTTGGAAAAATTTTGTTGATTTTGGTGCGCAATTTTCCTTCTACTTTTGCCATTTCTTCGGTGCCGATGTCTTTCATGAAAGTAGTGATTCGCGCATATTGTCCCGTTGAATCGACATAGCTTTTCATCAAATTCTCTTTCGAGTTTTTAGTTGCGTTTTTGGCGTATCCTAATATAAAAGTTTGTTCTTGAGATGTTGGCAATTCATAGTATTCCGGATTTCCATTGTAATAGGCTTGCTTGGAGTATTTTACCAAATTGACTACCGAAATAGGTTTGGAAAGTTCGGGAATACCTTCTATTGTTTTTTGCAACTCCTCCATTTTTTTGATGGTGGATGATTTCATAACACCTTTTTTTCTTTTGGTGTTGATCATGATTTCCAATGGCATAACACCGTTGAATTCTTTTTCAAAAAAGAGAATGTCTTTAAAAAAGGACGCGCTTTTTGGCATTTCGCTGATTAAACTTCCCGAAACTTTAATTTGCGAGACGCCAATAATACTAAAAACCAACAACAATCCGTAGATGATATAAATGGTTTTTCGTCTGTATTTCACCAAATTTTCTACCCAATTGATGAAGGCAGAAAGGTAGTTTTTGGTTAAATGACTCAAGTGTTTTTCTTTTGGTAACGGCATAAAACTGTATACAATTGGCACAACAAGTAGCGTCAATAAATAAACAATAATCACGTTTATGGAAGTAACCAATCCAAATTCGAAGAGCAAATCATTTCCAGTAATCATGAACGTAGCAAAACCAATCGCGGTTGTTACGTTGGTCATTAAGGTTGAAACTCCGATTTTGGATATAACGCGCTGCAACGCTTTCGCTTGATTGTGGTGAGTTTTTATTTCCTGCTGGTATTTATTGATGAGGAAAATACAATTGGTAATTCCGATAACAATAATTAACGGCGGAATAATAGCGGTAAGAATGGTAATTTTATAATGGAATAATCCCAAGGTTCCGAACGACCACATTACACCAAAAAGCAAAATGCAAATGGAAATAAAAGTCGCTCTAAAGGAACGGAAAAACAAGAAGAATATCAACGAGGTAATGAATAATGCAGCGCCAATGAAAAGTCCGATTTCGCCTTTCATGTTTTCGGTATTGATGGTTCGGATGTAAGGCATTCCCGAAACTCTTAAATCAATTCCCGTCTTTTTTTCAAATTGATCGACTTGCGGAACTAAAACATTTAAGATAAACTCTTTACGTATTGGCGTGTTGACTACTTTTTTATTGATATAAAGCGCCGCGCGAATACTTCCTGTTTTTTTATTGAAAAGCAAACTTTCATAAAACGGCAAATTGTTGAATAATTCGCTTTTTATAGAAGTTAAATAGGCTTGATTTTGTGTTTTGGATTGATCGATTAAAGGAACCAAATCGAATTTTTGTGCAATCGTATCTTTTTGAAGTTTTTTTAAATCATTAACCGAAATTACCAATTCAATTTCTTTGTGCGATTTTAAGTTGGTCATTAAGGTGTTCCAAGCAGCATAGGCTTTTGGCGTAAAGAAAGCATCATCCTTAACACCAATAACGACCAAATTTCCTTCTTCGCCAAAAGTATTTAAGAACTGCGTATACTGTTTGTTTGCAATGTGATTTTTTGGCAATAAGTTGGCTTCATTGTAGGTCATTCCTACATTTTTCCATTGAAAAATAAGAAAAACGGTTAAGCATGAAATAAGTATTAATATGGCAATTCGGTTACGAAGGATAACTCCCGCAACAAATTCCCAAAAACCTACTTTTAATTTCTTTTTCATTAGATATATAAAAACGGTTGCAAAGGTAATGAAAACGTATTAAATCCAAAGGACTTACTGTGAAACTTTTGGTAAAATTCGTCAATTTTTATTTTGTAAATTTTACATTAAATTTTAAAAAAGTGGTAAATAAATAGTTTTGTTTTCTCATATTTGTATCAGCTAAAAAAAAGCATTGCTATTGGAATGAGGAATCTTAAAAATACCATTTTTTATTTTGTTGTAACGGGTGGTTTTACTGCCTTGATGTATTGGATTGTCACTAAGGGTAAAGCGCTTGAAATCGGAAGAGAAATTATCAGCCCCATCGCAAAAGACACTTTGCTTGAACAGTTTTTAGCTTCCTTAAAACATAATTTGCAACATCCATTGGCGATTCTTTTGTTGCAGATTATAACCATAATAATTGTAGCTCGTTTCTTTGGCTGGATTTTCAGAAAGATAGGACAACCCTCGGTAATTGGTGAAATAATAGCCGGAATATTTTTAGGCCCTTCATTGGTTGGAATGTATTTCCCGGTATATTCACATCTTTTATTTCCAGTTGAATCCTTAGGGAATTTGCAATTTTTGAGTCAGATTGGATTGATCTTATTCATGTTTGTCATTGGTATGGAACTCGATTTGAAAGTGCTGAAAAACAAAGCCAATGAAGCCGTCGTAATCAGCCACGCCAGTATCGTATTTCCGTTTGCTTTAGGTATTGGATTATCCTATTTTATTTACCATCAATTTGCTCCACAGGGAGTTGAATTCCTGTCGTTCAGTTTGTTTATGGGAATTGCCATGAGCATCACTGCGTTTCCAGTTTTGGCTCGAATTGTTCAGGAACGAGGTATTCACAAAACCCGATTGGGAACTATCGTAATTACGTGCGCCGCTGCCGATGATATTACCGCTTGGTGTATATTGGCTGCCGTTATAGCCATCGTAAAAGCTGGAACATTTGCCAGTTCGCTCTATATTATGGCACTCGCATTATTGTATGTTTTGAGCATGTTGTTTTTGGTAAAACCGTTTTTGAAAAAGGTGGGCGACTTGTATTCCAACAGAGAAAGTTTAAGCAAACCCGTTGTTGCCATCTTTTTATTGACCTTGATTATTTCGTCATATTTAACAGAAGTGATAGGTATTCACGCTTTATTCGGTGCCTTTATGATGGGAGCGATAATGCCCGATATTTCCAAAATCAGAAACATCTTTATCGAAAAAGTAGAAGATGTTGCCGTGATACTTTTACTCCCGTTATTTTTTGTTTTTACAGGTTTACGCACCGAAATAGGTTTGATTAACGATGCCTATTTATGGAAAATAACAGGATTAATTATCTTAGTTGCCGTTACCGGAAAGTTTGTTGGAAGTGCATTAGCAGCTCGTTTTGTGGGTCAGAATTGGCGCGATAGCTTAACTATTGGCGCACTGATGAACACTCGTGGATTGATGGAACTAGTCGTGTTAAACATCGGTTACGAACTCGGTGTTTTATCGCCACAAATTTTCACCATGATGGTAATTATGGCGTTAGTAACGACTTTTATGACGGGACCAGCATTGGATATTATCAACTATTTTTTCAAGTCTCGAGATTTGGTTTTGCCAAAAGATTTGATTGCTTCCAAATTTAAAATTCTTATTTCCTTTGGCAACAATGAAAAAGGAAAATCATTGCTTCGACTGGCGAATAGCTTTGTTAAAAAACAAGAAGAGAATACCAATATAACTGCGATGCATCTTATTATGAGTGATGAAATGCATGCCTACAATATGGATGATTATGAGAAAGAGACTTTCGAACCTATTTATCAAGAATCGAAACTATTAAATCAAGAGATTACAACGATATTTAAAGCCGCAGTTGACATTGAAACTGATATTGCTGATATCGCTTCTCGTGGCGATTATGATTTGGTTTTAGTTGGATTAGGGAAATCTATTTTTGAAGGATCATTGTTAGGAAAAGTCCTTGGATTTACCACAAGAATCATTAATCCAGATCGATTGTTAGATAAATTTACAGGAAAGGAAGGTTTGTTTGAAAATTCTCCATTCGACGACAGAACGCGTTTGATTATCTCTAAAAGTAAAAAGCCGTTAGGAATTTTAGTAGATAAAGATTTACATAACGTGAATGAAATCTTTTTACCGGTTTTCGGAAAGAAAGATCTTTTTCTACTTAATTACGCTCAAAAATTAATATTCAATAACAATTCAAAAGTAACTATTGTCGACATCAATACGCTGAGAAATAAAAGTAAATCTTTTGGTGAAACTTTTTCTTCGTTCTTAAATGCGTATTCAGAAAACATTGAAGTAATTGGTGTAAACGATATAAACGGCGAAATTTTAGGACAAAAGGATTTAATGATGGTCAGTTTGGAAAGCTGGAAGGAATTGGTCGATTCACAAACCGTTTGGTTGAGCAACGTGCCTTCCACATTGATTATTAAACCTTAAGTCGGGGAATAAATTAAATTCCTAAATTTAAAACGTACGATATTTTCATCGCTAAATTATCTTCAAATCTCGGCAATCCGTTGGGTCCGTAACGGTAGAATAAAGTAAATCCAAGTCCTTTCCAAATCTGATTGGCTTCAATCCCGCTTTCAATAAAACCTTTGTCGAGTGTTTTATAATCAAAACCTACATGCTGTTCGGGTTTGTCCATATTTCCCCAAGCTAAACGAGTAACTACTGAAAATTCAGGTTTCACTTTATACGCTATTTTAACTCTGTTAAACGTATGTCGTGTTTGAAATGACACGTAGTTATTAGAGAAAAATTCATTAAAATACATAGTTTCAAAGCTGTTTTTTCCTGCAAAAGTGATTCTTTGCAATATTGTTTCTCGGTTCAAATTATTCGGTGCAATACTGTACAAATGGGTCATGGGAACATCGCCACTGGCAATTCCGGCTTGTAAAATAAAGGAAGTGTTTTGACCAGATAAATACGGAATTTCTTGTACTACTCTAAAATCAATTTTCGAAAAGCCAAAATCATTTCCTAAAAAATTCGGAATCGATTTGGTGTATTGCAATGAAAATCTCGGATACCTTTTTTCGATTTCAATCCGTCCCGATTCGGTTTGCATGTATCCGCTAAACGGATTCCATTGCAATGACAATTGCGCCGTTGTCATTGTATATTTCGTAAAGATTTTGTCATCCACTAAAAAAGCATAATTAAAAAGCGGTTGAATTTGACTTCTAGTAAGCGCAAAATAGGCTTCTACTTTTGGGATAAATTTACTTTCTAAAAAAGAAGAATAGGCTTTATAATTATAAAATGTAGAAATGTTTATCGGTCGTGGATCATAAATTTTAAAGCGCTTTTGTTCCGTTGCAAACCGTATCTGACCAATTTCGTTCAAGTCATCCGTATACGAAACACCTACCCAAGAATTGGTTTGTTTGTTAATAGCTGCCGATGGTGTTAATCCGTATTTGAACGCTTCATCCTTTAATCCGTAGGCACCAAAAAAACCAATTTTATAATTTGGCGACAATTTAGCATTCGTAACACCTCCAATTCCAAAACGAAAACCTTGGTAATTATCATACTTAACAATACTTCGTAAATCGATATCGAAAATTTTAAACGGAATATAACCATTGATTATTTTTTTTCCGAAAAGCAATTTTTGTTCGATGCTTTCGGCTCTCGAAATACTGTCTAACTTCTCATAAGTTGGAATCTTACGAATGTCCAACGTGTCTTTTTTAAAGGTTTTCCAAAATGATTCGGGCTGATTCATAATGTCACCTCGAACGTCAATTTTTATTTTTGGATCATTGAAAGTGACCGGTTTATTGATTTCGATTTCATACGGAGTCGATTCAATTTTAATATACGTTTGATCGGACGCATCGTTTTTTATTCGATCATTTGTAGTGGAACTGAATTTAATAGTGCCTCCTAAAATTTTCAAATCTTGCGAATTATTTCCTTTTACGACTGTAAAACTCCGCTTCTTCGGAAACCAAATATTGTGATCTTTTAAATAAGAAAATGTATACGAAGCGTTGATGTTGGCGATGCCATAAATGCGGTAAAACGCTTTGGCAACGCCGTAGTTTTTAGCATCAATATAGAGCAATCCCCGCAGGCGATTGGATTTTAGTTTCTTGGGTTGAAAATAAACGCGATAGACTTTTCGGTTTTGAATTTCGGTGCTGTCGATAAGTTTAAAAACAAACAGATTTCTGCCGACAGCCGAAAGCGGATTCTGAACCGGAATTTCTATAATTTCCAGCGGATTATCGTAGACCGAATAGGATATTAATTTCAATCCGAGGTATTCATAAACCAGTTGTTTCAGTCCCGACATTCGCGTGGCAATTACCGTTTCTTTATCGCCTTTATCGTTGTGTTGGATGAAGTTTACTTTCTCTGTTTGATACAAATGTTGTCTTTCAATAAACTTTTTGAATCGGTAATTGGACGAATCGAGTTTTATTTTTCTTCCACCAAAAAGCCGTTTTTTTACAATTGTATCTATTTTATTGGTAATCGAATCAGGATTGGCAGAAACCAATAAGTATTCGTAATTTTTGTATTGATAAGAAGAAAGTACTTTTTCAGGTTGGTTCTGATTTTTGTTATCGACTACTTTTTTGATGAGCAGATTTACTTTATTTTCAGAATATATTTCTTGATCTTTTAGCAAATCATTAGAAACCATTTTTATAAATAAGTATGTTGCTCCTTCGGTTAAATAGTGGTTTTTATCGTAATAACCTTTACAGGAAAAAACAATTGGTTTTTTATCGTTTTTAATTTCAATCGAGAACTTTCCTTCCCAATTAGAAGTAATGACTTTGTTGTTGTACGAAATTTTCGCAAAAGCGATAGGAACTGTGGTATCAAAATCTACGATTTGACCTTGCATTATTTTTTGAGAATAGCCGAAACTACAACAAATAAGAAAGGTGAAAATCCAAAAATTTCGCATAGAAGTATTTTAATGAGCACAACAAAAATAGGCATAAAAAAATCTGTCTCATTGTGCTTTTTCGAAAAAAACAGTTGAAAGACAGATTTTTAATATAGTTTTAACGAACATCGTTACACTTTCATAATTTCAGCTTCTTTATGAAGCAAATGATCTTCTGCTTTTCGGATATAGGTATCTGTCAATTTTTGAATCGAATCCTCAGCGTCTTTACAAAGATCTTCAGAGGTTCCATCTTTTTCTAATTTTTTTATTTCGGTGTTGGCTTCTTTTCGAGCATTTCGAATTCCGATTTTAGCATCTTCTGATTCTGCCTTAGCTTGTTTTACTAAATCGCGACGTCTTTCTTCAGTTAATGGCGGAACATTAATAATGATATTGTCGCCATTATTCATCGGATTAAAACCAAGATTGGCAATCATAATTGCTTTTTCAATTGGATGAAGCATGCTTTTTTCATAAGGTTGAACGGTTATAGTTCGAGCATCGGGAACGTTCACATTGGCAATTTGTGACAATGGCGTTTGTGAACCATAGTAATCCACAAAAACACTTCCCAACATTTGTGGCGACGCTTTGCCAGCACGAATGTTTAAAAAAGATTTCTCTAAGTGAGCCACCGAACCTTCCATTGATTCTTTTGTGCTATCTAAAATAAATTCAATTTCTTCCATTTTTTATTTCCATTTTTTATTTCGATTGTTGGATTGTTGGATTTTTCGAACAATCGAATGATCCAAAAATCGAATAATCGTTTATATAGTAACTACAGTTCCAATATTTTCGCCTTCGCAAATTTTCAATAAATTCCCTTTTTTATTCATATCAAAAACGACAATAGGCAATTTGTTTTCCTGACTCAAAGTAAAAGCAGTGGTATCCATAACATTCAATCCTTTTTTCAACACATCTTCAAAAGAAATGTAATCGAATTTTACCGCTGAGGCATCTTTTTCAGGATCGGCATTATACACACCATCGACACGGGTTCCTTTTAAAATCACATCGGCATGGACTTCAACACCACGCAAAACGGCAGCGGTATCAGTCGTGAAATATGGATTTCCAGTTCCAGCACCAAAGATAACAATTCTTCCTTTTTCCAAATGACGCACCGCTCTTCTTTTGATATACGGTTCGGCAATTGCTTCAATTTTTAAAGCGGTTTGCAAACGGGTTAACATACCTTTATCTTCTAAAGCTCCTTGCAAAGCCATTCCGTTAATTACAGTTGCTAACATTCCCATATAATCACCTTGTACTCTGTCCATTCCGTTACTGGCTCCGGCAACTCCTCTAAAAATATTACCACCTCCAATAACAATTGCAATTTCAACGCCTTTGTCGTGAATTTGTTTTATCTCGTCAGCGTATTCTGCTAAACGCTGTGGATCAATTCCGTATTGACGGTCACCCATCAAGGCTTCGCCACTTAATTTTAGAAGAATTCTTTTGTACTTTATAGCCATGTTTATTTTTTTGTAATCGTGCTTTTTGCAATGCAAATATAAACATTATCTTATTTTATTTATGCTGAAAAAAAATGTTATGTGACAATTATCGCTTTGTAAAGTTTTTTGGATTCATAACTTTGTTTTTTAATCCCCAAAAAGGAAGCAATTCGTTTTTGAAATTTTCTAAATTTATGTTTATTTTTTTTGAATACCTTTGTGTTCTTGAACATTCTATTTTAAACTATAACTATTATGAAATCAACTATTACTTTTTTAGTGCTTTTTATTGCAACTATTGTAAACGCGCAATGGGTAACCGACACAAATTTAAATACATTAGTAGCGACTTCTGTCAGTGACGATATGCAATCTATAGGAACCTCTGACGGTAAAACGATAGTGGTATTTTGGAAAGTTGTTGGATCGCCTGTAAATTATGAATTGAGAATGCAAAAAATAAATTTTGATGGGACACAAGCTTTTGGTGCTGACGGAGTGCTAGTTAGCAATACCATCCCTATGAGTACTTCAACAGCTATTTGGTCAATAAATATTGATTTAAATGACAATATTTATATAGGAGTAACAGGAACAACCGATCAATCAGGTCACGCATTTAAGGTAGATTCCAATGGGAATAATCTTTGGGGAAATACAGGAATTGACTTAGGGCAAGGAAATATAGTAACAATCCAACCATTAAGTAATGGTGAAACTGCTGTGTCATGGTTTGGCACATCAAATAAAGCGTATTTACAAAAATACAGCTCTTCAGGAACTCCTATTTGGGCAAATAATCGAACCATAGTTTCTGGAACTGATAATACTGTTCCTGCTAATTTATTTGGACACTCAAATGGTGATATTACAGTAGTATTTCACACTTATAACGTTGGAATTAATTCGTTGTTATGGGCCCAAAGATATTCTACTGCAGGAGATCCTTTGTGGACTTTACCAACACAACTGTCAAATACTACAACTGCTTTTAATAGATCGTATAGCGCAGTTCAAGATGGTGATGTTGTGTATTTTGGTTATTATGGTTCTTCAGGTAGTAGATTTGATTCTTATTTACAAAGAATAAATGCAGATGGCACTTTACCTTGGGGCATCAATGGAAAAGATTTTGACACCAATCAAACCAGTTATGAATTAGACACAAAAATTGCCATTTCACCTGGTTCTCAATACGTTTGGGCAATTGCTAATTATAGTAATGTAAATCAAAATTTATTTGGTGAATATGTACAAAAATTTGACAAAAATACAGGTGCAAGATTATTTACAGAAACGGCTAAAGAATTATTTCCAATAAGTAATTCTGTTATTATTCATGTAGGACGTGAATTTTTCTTAATTCAAGACAGTCCATTATTCTTATACAAAAGTGGGGCTGATAATGGAGCAACTTCAACCAAATTAGGGTTAGTATATATAAATACTTCTGGAAATTTTGTTTGGGCAGGATCTACTATTTCTTTAGCAACTTTTGCAGCAAATAAAAAAAGACACCAATTTAATAAACCTACAGGAGGACAAGCTGTAATTACTTTTATTGAAAACAAAGGAAGTGGATCTAAAATATACACTCAAAATCTTACTAATCCAATATTAGAAATTAATAATCTACCAAATAGTACCCATACTATTTCATATACTAATCCAATTACCAATGTAATGGATATAAAGAGTCCACTGAAAATAAACACCGTTGTTGTTTTTGACAATAATGGAAAAACACTATTTACTCAAAACAATATTAAATCGGAGAATTTCTCTTTAGATACTGAAAATTGGAGTCAAGGTATTTATTTTGTAAAAATAACTTCCGAAAACGCTTTAGAAAACACTTTAAAAGTGATTAAAAAGTAAATTAATTTTCCATGGAATCCGATATAGAGAATAGTCTAACGACTATAATAAAGAAAAGTTTATTCAACAGCTTAACCTACTCAGATTACAGGATTTATGTTACTGCTCTTTTGAAAAAAGGATTGGTTACCGGACATGAACAAACGGAAGCTTTAGTGCATTACACCGAATTAAATGAAGTGCGAATGCGCCGTTTGGATAAAACCATTCAAGTTACAGACGAAGTTAGAAACTTTCTGGAAAACATAAATAAAGAATACCTCTGGCTGGTTATTTCGGAAGGTTGGTGTGGCGATGCTGCTCAAATTTTACCAGTAATTAACAAGATGGCAATAGTTTCAAATAAAATAGATTTTCGAATTATACTGCGCGATAACAATGACGAATTGATGCATTTATTTTTGACAAATGGAACCAAATCCATTCCGATATTGATACTGGTTGACAAAAAAACTCATGCCGTAATTAATTATTTTGGGCCACGACCACAAGATGCCAAACAACTTATTTTAGATTATAAAGAGGAGCATGGAATTATAGATGAAACCGCAAAAATCAATCTGCAAAAATGGTATTTATCTGATAAGGGAATCAGTACACAAAATGAAATTATGGCGTTGATGAAGTAATTTCTTTTTCAAATTGTTCTGGAGTTAACGCTTTTTCAACTGAATAATCACCGATTTTGGTGCGTCGCAAAGCCGATAAATAAGCGCCTGAATTCAACGCTTTTCCAAAATCAAAAGCCAACGAGCGAATGTAGGTTCCTTTGCTGCATTGCACTCTAAAATCAATTTCCGGCAAGGCAATTCGCGTGATTTCAAATTCGTAAATAGTAGTTTTTCTATGTGCAATTTCTATTTCTTCACCCGCGCGTGCATGTTCGTACAAACGTTTTCCGTCTTTTTTTATCGCTGAAAACAATGGAGGTTTTTGGTCGATTTCTCCAATAAATTGTTTTGTGGTTTCTTGAATTAACTCGTTTGATATATGTTCGGTTGGAAAAGTAGCGTCGACTTCGGTTTCTAAATCATACGATGGAGTCGTCGCTCCAATAGTAAATGTTCCGGTATATTCTTTGGTTTGGGATTGAATTTCTGAAATTGTTTTAGTGAATTTCCCCGTACAAATAATTAATAATCCTGTTGCCAACGGATCTAAAGTTCCAGCGTGACCGATTTTAAATTTCTTCGGTAAATTAAATTGGTGTTTTAAAACGTATTTTAATTTATTTACTGCCTGAAAAGAACTCCATTTTAAAGGTTTATCAATCAGTATCACTTGACCGTTTAGAATGTCTTCGGCAGTCATTAAAGTACAGTTAATGAATGAATGAAGAAATGAATCACCAAAAGTGCAACGCCAACAACAATTCTATAATAACCAAAGATTTTGAATCCGTTTTTACTCAAGTAACCGATGAAACTTTTGATGGCGATAAGTGCTACAATAAATCCAACTACGTTTCCAATAATCAAAAAATTAATCTGGTCGTGCGTTAAAACAAATCCGTCTTTGTAATAATCATAGCATTTTTTCACCGTTGCTCCTAGCATTGTTGGTACGGCTAAAAAGAAAGAGAATTCGGCAGCTGTGGTTCGGGATAATTTTTGAGACATTCCGCCAACAATACTTGCGCCACTTCTAGAAACTCCCGGAATCATCGCCAAACATTGAAACAATCCAATTTTAAAAGCCGTTGGATAAGAAATGGCATTACTAGTTGCAATTTCTGTTTTAGTACTAAACCAATCATCGACTTTCAAAAGTATGATTCCACCTAGTAAAAGCGAAATCGCAACGGTTACTGGATTTTCCAATAAAGCATCTATTTTTTTTCCGAAAAGCAATCCAAAAACAACAGCAGGAATAAAGGCGACAAGCAGTTTGAAATAAAAATCAAAGCTTTGGAAAAATCTTTTAAAGTATAACACCACCACTGAAAGTATAGTTCCGAGTTGAATTACAATGGTAAAAAGTTTGGTAAAATCGTCATGAGCAATTCCGAAAAAAGAACTCGCAATAATCATGTGACCAGTAGAAGAAACAGGTAAAAATTCTGTTATTCCTTCAATAATTGCAAGTACAATCGCCTGTAAATAATCCATTATTTTTTAGTTGGATTTTTAAAAATCGAGTAAATGGTAATTCCAAATCCAATTAAAACCATCGTTGGAGCCAATCTAATTCTTCTAAAACTAAACAGTTCGGCTTCGTTAAAAACTTTGGGATTTTCGCTTCCACCGCCGCTCATTAAAATAAATCCGAGCGCAATTACTGCCAATCCAATCAATAAAATTTTATAATTTACGCCTTCAAATAGAAAACCGTTTTTATTTTCGTTGTCTTTCATTTTGTCATTGCGAGGTACGAAGCAATCTCGTCCTCAATTTAATTATTAATACAAATCGTCTGTTCTCAAGTTCAAAAAGCGTTGTGTCGCAAAATAGGTGCTTATCCAGGTAATCAAAACACCAAGAAGTAATACGGTGAAAAGCACACCTATAGTAAGTTCAATATCTTTAAAAATGGCCACTGTTGGATAATTAACATTGATGTAAAACAACAGTCCGATTAACGCTAAAATTGCCAGAACCGATCCGATAAAGCCCAAAATAATACTCTGCTTTATAAACGGTTTTCGAATAAAAGATTTCGTCGCGCCCACCATTTGCATGGTTTTGATGATAAATCGATTCGCATAAATCGACAAACGCATCGAGCTGTTGATTAATAAAACCGAAATAAATGCAAACAAGCCGCTGATAATCAATATCCACATGCTAATTCTCCTTACGTTGTCATTCACCAAAGTAATCAATTGCTTATCGTACACAATATCGGCCACCATTGGATTTTGGCGTAATTTGTTTTCTACTTCGGAAAATCCCGGATTTGTAACATACTCTGCTTTCAAATGAATATCGTACGAATTCTGTAACGGATTTACTCCTAAAAACTGCATGAAATTTTCTCCAAAAACCTTCTCGTGTTCTTTCGCTGCTGCTTCTTTCGAAACAAATTTATAGTCTTTGGCAAATGTTGCATTTTTCATTTCAGCATCAAAGGCTTTGAAAACAGTATCGTTGGCATCACTTTTAAAGAAAACGGTCATGACTATGTCTTCCTTAAAATTATCTGATAATCGTTGCGAATTGATAACAAAAAGTCCGAGTAAACCCAATAAAAACAAGACTAGAAATACACTTAAAACGACTGAAAAATAAGAAGTAATTACCCTGCGTTTTTGAAATTTATCAAAATTAGATGCCATAAATAGTATATTAAGCCGTAAAAATAAAAAAGAAATTTGGTTCTCACAGAATATAACGACTAAAGTTTTGATTTTAGTACATTAAACGTAAATTTGTCGCTGATTTACACCTGACAGGTTTATAAAACCTGTCAGGTGTAGCAACTTAAAATAGAGAATGAAATACCATCACGAAAAAATCGAAGCCAAATGGCAAGCATATTGGGCAAAAAACCAAACGTTTGCTGCTGCCAATAATTCCGACAACCCAAAATATTACGTTTTGGATATGTTTCCGTATCCATCAGGAGCGGGTTTGCATGTTGGGCATCCTCTTGGTTACATTGCGTCCGATATTGTGGCGCGTTTCAAACGTCACAAAGGTTTTAATGTATTGCATCCGCAAGGGTATGATTCTTTTGGATTGCCAGCAGAACAGTATGCGATTCAAACAGGACAACATCCTGAGAAAACAACTCGTGAAAACATAGCTAGATACCGTGAGCAGTTAGACAAAATCGGATTTTCATTCGACTGGAGTCGCGAAGTGCGCACTTCCAACGCCGATTATTACAAACACACGCAGTGGATTTTTATTCAATTATTCAACTCATGGTACAACAATGTTTCTGATAAAGCCGAAGACATTTCGACGTTGATTGCGTTATTCTCAAAAGGAGGAAATGCGAATGTCAATGCTGTTTGTGATGATAACATTGTTCCTTTTTCAGCTTCCGATTGGAATGGTTTTTCTTCCGACGAGCAACAAAAAATACTATTACAATACCGACTTACCTACTTAGCAGAAACCGAAGTAAACTGGTGTCCCGCATTGGGAACCGTTTTGGCAAATGACGAAATCGTCAACGGGGTTTCCGAACGAGGAGGTCATCCGGTTATACGAAAAAAAATGACACAATGGTCGATGCGAATTTCTGCGTATGCTGAGCGATTATTGCAAGGTTTAGAAACTATCGATTGGAGTGAAAGCATTAAAGAAAGCCAACGCAACTGGATTGGAAAATCAGTTGGAGCAACTGTAAAATTCAATTTAGTACCTCACCCCCAACCCCTCTCCAAAGGAGACGGGAGCGAAACAGTTGATAGACATAATGATTATGGATATAAGACTGCTAATCCAGCAATGGCTAAAAAACTTGTAGAACACGCTAGAGAAAATAGAAAAAATCAAACAGAAGCAGAAGATTTTCTTTGGCAAGAAATCAGAAATTCTAATTTAGGAGCTAAATTTA
>JANNCY010000149.1:0-25221 GCA_031387085.1 Flavobacteriales bacterium
ATGCAGGATTTACTTAATAAAACGAACGATTGGAGTACTTTAAACCTTGAAGTTATTCCAGCAAAAACAAAATAACAAACCATGAAAAACATACTATACACTGCAATGCTACTCGCGTTGCCACTACTTACTATTGGACAAACCGAACTCAAAATCAACGCCGATGTTCGTGGCAGAAATTGTTCCGGAGGACTAGGTTTGTGTAGCGTTTCAACGACTGCTGAAATTCAAAAAACCAATCAAGAATACAAAACAAAAGCATTCAAATTGGATGAGACAACGGTAATTTTAGAATTCAATAAAACCTTGCTTTCGGAAGAGGAACAAAAAAGTTTACTCAACACGACTTTAAATAAAATTACAGCTTCTCAAAATATTGAATTTGTCCAAGAAGATGATTTATTTATTGATAATGAAACATTAAAAATTCTTGGAATTGCATCCAAATACAACATCTTAAAAAAAGGAAATTATCCTTTAGTAATTACCAACGACACCATTAAAGTGACTTTAAAATTATGGGAACAATAAAACACCTATTGCCTTGCATGATTTTACTTTCCTATTGTGCTTTTGGAAACATTTCTGATACGAAAGATCCCAATCAAGCGTGGAATGAAATGCTAATTGAAATGGCGAGCATCCACAAACAATATATCATTAAATTAACAGAAGTAAATAACAAGATACAACGCATCAATAAAAAAATAGCTGTTGAAAATTCAGTAGAGAAAAAATTAAATTTACTCATCGAAAAAGACATACTAAAAGACAGCTTAGCCATTTATAAACTGGAAAGTGAATCGGATATTTCAAAAATACGGTATTTGAAAGGGTTACAAATCATTCGAATATTGTACGACAAAACATTGAGCTTAGACCATCATTTTTCTAGTGTACGGACATTTTCGGAAATCAATAAAATGGCGAATCCGAATCAGTATCCTGAATTTGATAAACTCAAAGAATTGGTTGCTGCAAAAAAAGACAAAAAAACAGGCTTCGATTTGACAGCGATTTTAGGAACCAATACGCTGGTTTCAGTAATCAATACCTTTTCTAATTTGTTGGTTGCGAATCTATCAAAAGAAGAAAAGGAAAAAGAATTAACTAACATCGAATGCATTTTAGACTTCACTCTTCGAATGCAAAATGATTTGAATACCATTTATTTCGAAACCTCTTTTCTTCAAAAAAGCAATGAAAAAATAAAAGAAGATATTGAAGTTTTGTTTAAAGAATACACCAAACCAATTGGCTATACCAATACTTTAGACAATTGCAGAACCAACGATGATTGGGATTCTTTGACACTGAAAATGGAGGATTATCTTTCAAAACAAAAAACAATTCAAGGTCCGATGTTGCAAAAAATGATTGTCAATATGGAATTCCCCGTTGATCGTTTAATTCAATTTATTGGTCAGTACAATAATTTCATTGACCTTGGCGGAAAATTCTACGAGAAATTTAAAATTATTCTCAACAGCTATGAAAACGAAAAGCAATGTGAAACCAAACTTCCACTCGAATACAAAAAACTAAAATCGGATATAGATATTGCTATCGAAAAATTCAATAAAGCCTACAAACCTGTCGAAATTAACGGCTCTAAAATGAAAGAACTTTTGTACGGATTAAATGAGTTTGAGTAATAATTAACCAACAGATTCGTTATATTTGTTGCTTAAACGGTTTTCTTTTGAAAAAAATCCTGCCTTTTTTTTCCTATCTCTTTCACCCCATTTTTGTTCCGCTTTTGGGAACGCTTTTGTTCTTGCTTTTTGATGCTGTTTATTTTACAAAAGCACAATGTTATTTATTGGTTTTTCAAATTTTGATTATCACTTTTTTCTTGCCTTTGTCTTTTTTTTATTTATTACGAACCTTTGGAAAGGTAGATACCATAATGCTTTCCGATTTAAATCAAAGAAAAATTCCCTTGATAATGCAAATGATTTTAACGTTTGTGTTAATTACTGAAAGCGTGACATTAGAACATTTTCCAGAGTTGTTTTTTTTCTTTTTTGGAGGATTAATTAGTACTTTTTTAGCGTTTTTATTTTTATTTGCCAAGTTAAAAGCCAGTATTCATATGATCGGAATCAGTGCGCTGTCTTTCTTTATTATTGGATTGAGTATTCACAACCAAATAAACACTATCTATCTTATTGCGTCTTGCTTTTTCGCAACAGGATTAATTGCTTCATCACGACTTGAGATGAAAGCGCATTCAATAAAAGAATTGGTTTTTGGATACGCTATTGGAGTATTGCCACAATTGGGTTTGTGGTATTTTTGGCTATAAAATGTAAAACATCAAACCAATATTAAAGGCGTTCAGTTTTATAGGTTCTGAAGCGATAGTAGCCGATTTAAAAATGGGATTTAAACCGTAATACACATAAACATTCCACGTATTCCATCCGGCAGCAATGTAGGTTCCGTATTGTAATTTATTTAAATCGCCATTCCCAGATTGTTTCGTTTTTGTTCCTAAGCCGTCGTATTTATACTGATCGTAAAACAAATAACTTAATTTGAATCCGGTATAAACTCTCCAAAATTTATGGCTTTCAGGTGTCGACGTTCGCCATCGTATTTCGATAGGCAAATCAACATAATGCAACAATAATTTATTTTTATTAAATTCAGTAGGGATCGTCGAATACTGATTTTCACCATTAACTTCGGTAATCGCAATATTCTGATTTAATCCGCTATAACTGTATCCTAAACCTGTTCCTATGGCCCAAGTCCGTTTTTTATTTATTGGAAAATCGCGAAGAAAACCAATACTAATTCCCGGAGAAACTTTCACTTGATTGAATCCAGCAGGTGGATTTTGAAGATTACTATACGACAAACTTAAATAAAACTGATCTTCTCTATATAGCGAATCCAAAGCATCAAAATCGATGACTTCTTTTTGAGCAATACTACTCAAACTCATTAAAAACAACGCTATGACTAATGAAAATCGCATCGTAAAGAAATTAGATTTTGAAGAGAGGAAGGAAATTGCAACCTATCCTCTATGCTTAATTTTATATGGGTTTTGAAACCATTATATTTTATGGACACCTATATGACCACCTAATATTTATATCATTTATTACTAAATTGTATGATGTAAATATAGTTAATTATGCTTGAAAACAAAAGTCTTTGTACTAATAACTGAACTACTGGTATAAATCATTTTATAAAAAAAACGACTCACCTAAATGAGTCGTCTTTTACAAAATAAAAAATCAACCTTTTTTATTTCTTTACTGCTGTGTATTTTTCTACAGAAATTTTATCTAAGTTCTCATCGTAGATTTCTACAATTAAATCTCCATTGGTATCAAAATAGCTGACAGCCGTTTTATCATTCGATCTAAAAAGATAACTATTGGTTGTTGTTCTTCTTAATAAATAAGGTTTTCCTTTTCCGTTACTCATCGTATATCCATAATCATCCAATGATAAACTATAGGTTTCACCATTTGATGAATACGTCGAACTTCTATCAATATCAACCGTTCGGGTACTGCCATCTGGGTTTGTAATTTTTGTGGTGGTTACTACTTCTACTGGACTTTGTTTAATATCGATGTTCAATGTATTTGGTTTCGGATTGTTCAATTCAATTTTTTGAACTTCTTTTACATTTTCTTTTTTAACGTATTTTTTTTCTCCTTCTGAAGTTTTAACAGTAGTAACTGTTGTCTTCGTTTCTTCTTTTACGTTTTTGTTTTGTGACTGACCCACTATTGAAAATATAAGTAATGCCGTCGTAATAATTGTTGTTTTCATGATTTTTGGATTTAAATGTTACTATACAAATTTAGTTCTCTGAACGTTTTTTGACTTATAGAATTATGTTATTATGTTTCATAATTATCTATATAAAACTATTAATAAAGTAGTTGAACTAATGTCTTTAGTCTTTTTTAGGAAAAAATTTCTTTGCAACAAATTGAAAAGCATTGACCAATATAATTCGAATTGGTTTTTCACTTATGCCAAAAAGGATCTTTCTAGAAATCAGTCCTGTTGCCAAATTTATAGCTCCGTTAACCAAATCACCTTTTAATTCAGCAGAGGAAGTGACATCATGGAAAGTACTTTTCAATAAATTAAGTGGTTTATAACTATCATAGGTTGAGTGAAATTGATCTTTCAACGCAACTAAATCCTCTGATTGTTTTATTTTTAGTGATGTAATTTTTTCTATTAAAGAATCTCTTTCATTTTTCATGTTAGTCTTCATTTAGTAATTTAACAATAATGGAATTGCTCATTGGATTTTTAATCCAACTATTTCTAAAAATATAAAACAAGATTCCGAAAAATAAATAGACTAATCCTATAACAAAAAAGCCACTATAGGAATCGTCGAAATACTTAGTACCTACCCACAGTGCTAAACCAATGTTCATAAATAAGGTAAACATCGTAACAAAAACGATAATAATTATTTTTGCCGCGATACTTGAAAGAACATCTGACGTTTTTAAAATGGCACTATGTTTACATAATTCTAAAGACGTTTTACCGTATGATTCTGTTTTTTCAATAAGTTTTTCAATTGGATTTGGATTATTTTCCATTACTATAGCATTATATAATTAGATAAAAAAAGCCTGCCAATGATAGTATATTGACAGACTTTATGAATTTACTTTGTTTCTTTTGATACTATATCTCTACCATCAGCCATAACATGATCGTATTTAGAAACCACTTTCTCGTATTTCTTGTTTGCGTCATCGTAAAGATCTTCAAATTTACCTTTCAAATCACCAACTTTACCTTTCAAATCACCAACGTAATCTTTCCCTTTATCCAAGATTTTTTTTCTTGTTTTTGTTCCTTTGTCTGGAGCAAATAAAACGCCAACCAAGGCACCTACTGCGACTCCACCTAATACTGCTAATACTGCTTTACCTGTATTCATAATTTATTTTTTTAATTGTTTTATATATTTTTACTTGTTTACTGCTAATTTGTTAAATTCTTCTTCCTTGTATCAATCGTAATATTATTGCAATTACTGCGATGACCAATAAGATGTGAATAATTCCACCTGCGCTATAGGCAAAGAATCCGATAGCCCAAAAAATGATTAAAATAATTGCGATTGTGTAGAGTAAATTGCTCATAATAATGTTTTTTTAGTTAATATTTATTTTTTATTGTTTACTGTTAAATCTTTAATTGACTGACCTAAAGAAGTCATATCGGAATCAAATTCACGTTTAAACGAGGACCAGTCGGTTTGATTGTTTTCGTAGTTTGTTATTTTTTTTCTCAAAGCTGCATTTTTCGATTCCAAATCATCTATGTTTTTAGCATAAGTAGCGTCAAATGTAGTTCCGGGTTTTTTCATCGCTGCTTTTAATTCCTTGATTCGGGTTTCATTAGCATCAATTGTCGCATCGGCTTCTGCTTTATAAGTTTGCCATTCTTCGTCATTTGCTTTTTTATTGGCATCTTCTTTAATGTCATCATTAACTGCAACTTGATTGGCTTCGGCATCTTGAACGGATTGTTCCGCATCGGCTTCTTTATCGGTATTGGATTTACATCCGACTGCAAAAGTTCCCGACAAGACTAAAATTAGTACTAGGCTAAAAATTGATTTTTTCATAATAAGGTATTTAAAGTGATTTCAATATTTTTTGTAATTCTTCCTTTGATTTGCCTAATTTGATTTGAAGTTTCCCTAACATTTCTTCTTTTTTTCCTTCGAGATAAATCAAATCATTATCAGTTATAGATGAAAATTTTTGTTTGAGTGCTCCTTTTTGTTCTTCCCAATTCCCTTTTAATTCTGTTGTATTCATAGCTTATTCTTTAATTGTGGTTACTCTTTCTTAACTATACAAAGTTGAATGAATTGCTATAATAATGGGTTATGAAATTTTATATTAGTGTTATATTATTCACACTTATTTAATTTTTGTCTATTTCTTCTTCGGCGATTTCTTCTATTATTTCCTCTTCACTTTCATCTAATTCAATGTATTCTTTAGAAAGTATGCGAATTTCGTTTTCTGTTTTTCCACTGGTATCCATAACCGAATTATTGGCAGCATCGTGTGAAGAAATTAACTCATTGATCTTTAAATGCACCAAAGCCGAATACTTATTAAATGATTTTTGAATAATAAACAAGCTCAAAAATGTGATTCCGAAAATGATATCGCCAATGTTTTGATGCATATCTCCTGATTGAAATAAACACGTAGACCACCAATAGATAACCAAGATAAACGCCATAATAAACGTAATTGGATTCCCTAAAACCTTGGTAGCAATTGATGTTAATCTTTCAAATACTCGTTCTATTTTTAAATACGTTGGGTTCATAAAACATCAATATAAAAGCAATTGTTCACAAAAGCAATTTGCTTGTTAGGCGTTAATTTATCGGTATTTTTAATTGTGATCGTTACATCTGAAAAACGATTGTCTTTCGATAAAATATTGGATAACTCGGTTTTAGCATTGGTGGTTCCGAATAATAAAACCTGACTATAATCGACAATAGCATCACTTATTTCTTTATAAAACTTACTTTGTGCATCTTGTTCTTTGTTGTGAAAATGGCTTTCTCCTTTTTGGATAATTTTTTCTTTTTCATACTGATTAAAATCCGATTTAATCGCGGCAATTTGTTTAGCCTCTTTTGTATAAACGATCACATTTGCTGAAAAATGATCCATATAAACCGCTATTTTTTTTATTGTTTCCATGGGAAATTACTTAAAGATTGTTAAGGTGATTGGGTGCATATTTACGAAGTAAATCTACAAGTGAATCGTAATATTCTTTCAAAATAGCGATGTTGATTTTAGGATTATTGACATCCGGAATTGTAATTGGCATTTCATTTAAATACTTCATTAACTCCGGACATTCTGTCTGAATTAGTGTCGTTATCTTTAAAATAGCAGCATTGAGTTTAACTTCTGTTTCCATTTTTAAAAGCTAAAAAAAGCACCAATGTAGTTTGATGCTTTTTTCTGAATTAGTGTTTTCCTTTTTTTCCTTTGTGATTGCCGTTGCCTTTTCCGTTGCCATTTCCGTTTCCATTATTACCTTTACTGTAGTATTTACCCGAATTGCCTTTGCCATATTTTACTTTATGACTTTTGTAATACGTATACGGACTGTTTCCGTGGTAATCATGTAACACAACGATATTTCCTCCGTTTAAATTATAGCTTCTGTATCGTGGTGCCAATTGACTAGCTCTTATCCATCCACCATTACTGTAATAAATAAATTGACGTTCCCGTATATCATAATACGAATTGACATCTGGCAAATAATAATACTCTTCAGTAGTTACTCTTGGTCCCCAAGTTGGAACACCTAAATTAACATTTACAGAAACCTGTGCCTTGCTCTCTACGCCTAAAAAAAGGACTATTCCTAACGTGATAAATTTTAAAATTTTCATAATTTGATTTTTTAAATTATTAATAATGTAAAGGTGTTCTTTAATCACCTCCTGGTTGTTACATCAATTTTGTTAAAAGTTACATAATTCACAGTACTTATTTTTTTATTTCTTTTTCTCTTCTGCGGCTTTTTCAGCGGCCTTTTTTTTGGCCTTCTCTTTCTTGGCTGCTGCTTTTTTCTGTTTTTTGAAATAACCTCTCAATAAAAAATTATTCTTGGCTGCTGCTTCAATTTGTGTTAACTCTTTGGTAGCATGCTCAACATTTTTTAAAGAGGCATCTATCGATTTTCCTAATTTTTCATCACTGACTAATTTTGATAAGACACTATTTGGATTATTCATTTTACCCGTAAATGTTGCCAAATCGGCGGTAATTAAGGCAGCATTATCAATACTTTTCTTTAGTCCTTTCATCAAATCTTCAATTTCAATTGCTTTTGATGATGCAATTAAGCCATTGTCTTTGACTATTTTATTGGAAGAAGTTCCCGGAGAAATCGTTAATACTTTATCTCCCATTAAACCATCTGATCCTATACTAGCAATAGCATCGGTTTTAATGTATTTATGTACCTCTTCTTTTACTACCAAATTAACAACAACGGCAGAATCCGAAACAAAGGCAATGTCTTTAACAGTACCAACATCAATGCCCGAAAAGCGAACATTATTTCCAATTTTCAAACCTCCTACATTTTTAAAATTAGCACTTAAATGAAATGTTGATCCAAATAAATTTTGATTTTGACCTATGTAATAAATTGTTGCTACGAATAATAGAAGTCCTAAAATGACGAACATTCCCAACTTCCATATATAATTTGTATTTTTTTTCATTTTGTTATTGATTTAAATTAAACGAAAAACGAGCGTACCCATTCGTCACTACTTTTTTCTAATGATTTGTACGTTCCTTCTGCATGTACTACTCCTTCTTTTAAAATCAGAATTCGATTTCCTGTTACTTTGGCACAAGCCATATCGTGGGTTATTACTATCGATGTCGTTTTGTATTTTTTTTGAACAGACAACATCAGTTCGCTTATTTCCCTGGCTGTTATAGTATCTAAGCCCGAAGTAGGTTCGTCGTATAAAATAATTTCCGGATTGATAATTAACGTTCTAGCCAATCCAATTCGTTTTCGCATTCCACCCGATAAATCGGCAGGCATGATATCAATAGCATCTTTCAAACCCACACTATCAAGAGCAGAAATAATTTGCTTTTCGATTTCGTCATCTTTTAAATTTCTGGTATGATGCTTTAATGTAAAAGCCAAATTCTGTCGAACTGACATCGAATCGTATAAGGCGCCGTTTTGAAACATGAAACCAATCCGAACTCTAATTTTATTAAGTTCATTGTTATTCAACTTCGTAATATCGGTATCAAAAACATTAATTTCTCCTTTATCGACTTCAATCAAACCAACCAAACATTTTATAGTTACCGATTTTCCTGTCCCGGATCGACCGAGAATAACCAAACTTTCTCCATTGTTAACCGTAAGATTAATGCCTTTTAGGACATCATTTTTCCCAAACGATTTGTAGAGATTTTTAATTGTTATGATGGTTTCCGTTTTCATTTTAGAAAAAAAGATCGGTTAATTGTACAGCCAACATATCAATAATAAAAATAGAAAGTGATGCTGTCACTACTGCTGAGTTGGCTGCAACACCAACGCTTGCCGTTCCGTTAGAAGCATTAAATCCTTTGTAGCAACCTATTACTCCAATAAAAAATCCAAAGAAAAATGTTTTGATAACAGCGGGTAGTAAATCTAAAAATTCAAGATGCTCAATAACTTCCGAAAAATAACGATATAAGGTGATACTTCCGTGAATGTTATAACCAACATAACCACCAAAAATTCCAACTAAATCGGCAAAAACAACCAATATCGGAACCATTAATGTGGTTGCTAAAATTCGGGTAACTACCAGGTATTTAAAGGGGTTTATTGCCGACACTTCCATGGCGTCAATTTGCTCGGTTACTTTCATTGAACCCAATTCGGCTCCGATACCCGATGCAATTTTTCCAGCACAAATTAATGCCGTGATAACCGGTGCAATCTCTCTTATTAACGAAAGAGAAACCATACTTGGCAACCATGATTCGGCTCCAAATTTTGACATTGTTGGTCGGGATTGTATCGTAAGCACCAAACCCATTATAAAGCCAGTAATCGTTACTAAAGGCAAAGATTTATATCCGATAGCAAAACACTGACGAATAAATTCATTTATTTGAAAAGGTGGTTTGAAAATTTCTTTGAAAAATCGACCAATAAAAACGGCAAAATTTCCTGTATCTGTAAAAATATTTTTTAGATATATAACCATAGTTTGTTGTTGAGCATTACACTTCAAAAAATTGTGGGTAAAAAAGTTAGGTGGGAATTGCAGTTAAAAAGTAATCAATGTCATTTGTTAGTACCAAAAAAATATTTTTTTGGTGAGGTACTTCTTCTCTTGACTAAACAACATTGATTTTGTCATTCTCCCTTTCATATAATGTTGTTTGTTAGTACCAAAAAATAGTATTTTGGTGAGGTACTTCTTCTCTTGACTAAACAACATTTATTTTGTTATTCTCCTTTTTCTTCTGCTTTAAGAACCTTACGAACCATTTTCAATTTATTATTATCTGATTTGAGTAAGGCGTATTGTTTGTTTAATAAATTTTGTTCCGCTGAATTAATTTCATGAACCTCCTGTATTAAAACATTTTTATAGATTTCGAGTGCTACATCTTCTCCATATTCACAAGAATTTAGAATTGCTCTTCTGTCATTCCCGGTTAATGCTGCTTTCACTTCCATCCAAGCCCTAAAAAACTTACCGCAATTTTTGGTGCCCTCGTCGGGAATGCCACCCAATTTTTTGACTTCTTCAATTAATTCCTTGCGACATTCAATGCTGGTCTGACCTAAGACTTTAAAAAACAATTTCAAATCGGCATCTTCAATTTCATTGGAAGCAATTCTGTAGCCTTCTATTCTGTCGTTATTGATGACAATAAGTGAATTAAATGCGTCAATTGCTTTTCTGGTATTCATTTTAGTTTGACTTATTGTGTTATTTTGATAGCGTAAAATTCGATAAATCAAACAGTTAATTTGTTATATAACTTTACAAATAAGTTGCAATTTTCCGATATTCTTATTTTTCAAAAACTTCTTTAGCCAGCTTATCATCCAAATTATAAATATCATTACGGAAATTCAGATTTCCTTTATGGTCAACCCATGCAGTGAAATAGGTAATGTAAACCGGTACTTTTGGTTTGAGGGAAATTTTGGTTTCCGTGGTGGTTTTTAGCACTAGATCTATTTTATCTTCTGTCCAATCTTTATCATTCCGCAATAAATAAACAGCTAACCTTTTAGGATTTTCTACCCGAATACAGCCGTGACTAAAATCTCTTTTATTGCGGTCGAATAATTCTTTTGCAGGCGTGTCGTGCAAATAAATATTAAAACCATTCGGAAATAAAAACTTCATTCTCCCCAACGAATTATCGGGTCCAGGTTTTTGACGCATTTCAAAAGGTACGTTTTTGGAATACTGACTCCAATTAACTCTGGAAGCATTAATCACTTCGCTACCCGAAAGCAACTCCATATTGTTTTTTTCTAAATAGGAAGCGTCTTGCTTTAACTTGGGTAAAATTTCTTCGTTGATAATACTGTTGGGAATGTTCCAATACGGATTCAACACAATTTGCGAAACGGATCCTTTAAAAATACTGGTGCGTTTGGCTTCTTTACCTACGACCACATTGGCTTCCCAAACGAGTTGCTTCGCTTCAAAAACATGCAATTTGTACTCGGGAATATTCACCACCAAATAATCATCACCCACTTCCTGCGGAAGCCAACGCAATCGCTCTAAATTGATAATCATTTGTCGAATTCTAAAATCGACCGTTCGGTTCAATTCAGTTAGTGTGGCACTATCGATTTTTCCATCTGTTGGCAAGCCCAAACGCTCTTGAAAATTAGCAACCGCCTTTGCTAAATCGGCAGTAAAAAGGGTTGTTTTATCATTGGATTTTAAGTCGCCCGATAAAAAAAGACGTTTTTTGACATTCAGTACACACGAATCATTGTCGTTTACTGCAAGTATTTTTTTATCCGTAACAATTTTCGGAAAACCGCCTTTGTCCTGAATAATTCGGTATTCGCGCAATTTTGCCCGTAACGTTTTATAGTATTTATTTACGGGTTCATTGGTTTTGTCGTCTTCATCTTTTAAAATTAAAGAGTTCAATAGTGCTTGATAGTTTTTCTTTTTTAATGGTATGAACCAATCCAATTGATGTGGATTTTTAGTTACGCCGCTATACGCTTTTTTAGAAAATTTAAAAAAAGTCGTTGTGAGTAATAGCTCCAATTGCTCGTTTTCCTTTTGATCTATTTTAGAAGCATTTTCTTCTGTTTCAATTGCTGAAATTTTTGCATCTAGTTGGGCAATTTTAAAACTATCATCATCAAAATCATCGCTGTAATTTTGCAATTGATTGTAAAAATTGGGTACAGCTTCTGTCATTCCATCATTATTGAACCATGCGAATTGATACTCTCTTTTTTCATAAAATAAACGCACCTCTTCTTGAATCGCTTTACTTTCCGGATGGTTTTTAAAAAATGTCTCCAGTGTTGCTTCGTCAAGAAACAGATCCGAATAATTCTGTTCGGATGCTTCCTTTTTACATCCAAAACACAAAAACAAAAACGATAAAATAAAAAAACTCTTTTTCATAAATACTATTATTTTTTACTTGATTTAATACATTCGAAAAACTCATCGATGAAAATTTTAGCCAAATCATCGGTTGCTGTTTTATCTGTTGGAACTCCGTAATCATCAAATTTATCTTGCACTTTTGCAACAGGAAAATTGGCGGTAAACGTCCAGGCTCTTAACTTCCAAAACACTAGTTGCAAATGCGTTAAGGCTTGTAAACCTGCAAAATCACCAGCCGAAACGGTTGAAAAAGCTACTGGTTTACGATGCCATTCTTCATATAATAGGTCGATAACATTTTTAAGGCTGGCTGGAAAACTTCCGTTGTATTCGGGCGAAACAATGATAACACCATCGGAAGCAATTATTTTATTTTTGAATTCGAGTGTGTCTAAACTTGGCGATTTTTGGTTTTTTAAGCGTTCTTCGAAAATCGGAAAACCGTAACGCTGCAAATCTAAAATTTCGACGTTGGCTTTATAATTTTCGGTTACGTATTTTTGAAAATACAAAGCCACATTGTGACTTTTACGACCTGTTCTTACACTAGAAGATAGGATTGAAATGGTGTACATTATGATTAATTTAAGTAGCGTCTTAAAATCCAAGC
This sequence comes from Flavobacteriales bacterium, assembly GCA_031387085.1. Taxonomy (GTDB): domain Bacteria; phylum Bacteroidota; class Bacteroidia; order Flavobacteriales; family Flavobacteriaceae; genus Flavobacterium. The sequence continues at coordinate 12,825 of JANNCY010000149.1, forward strand.
TATGGTTTCGTGCTGTTTCATGATTCCGGTTAACATATCGGCAGATCCTACATCGTGATTTTCTGTTGCACACAGATCTATGTCTTTTCGCAATTCTTCAATTAACGTTTCATGATCCGAAAGTAATTCGGAAATCATCGCTTTTTGAACGGGATATTTATTAGGATGTTCGATAATTCGGGAAAGCAAAGTAAACTCGTTCATTGTTCCGATAGCTTTTCCGCCTAGTTTACCAATGCGTTCTGCAACAGCATCTACAACCAATTCCAATTCAGTATATTGCGATTCGAACAACTTATGAAGTTCCATAAAACTCTCGCCAGCGACATTCCAATGGAATTTTCTGGTTTTGATGTATAGTGTCATCTCATCCGATAAAACCACAGCTAATAGATTGATGCTTTTTTGTAGGTAAATTTCAGATATTCCAATTTTTGGTAACATATTTTTTTTTTAGTAGGTTAAATGCAATAACTATTTTTTGGATTGTTGTTTTGATTTTCCATTGTTATTTTGATTTTGCTGTTGCTGCTGATTTGGTTGTTGACTTTGTTGTTTTGGCTGTTGATTGTTCTGCTGCTGTTGCGTTTGTTGCTGTCTGGTCTGTTGATTATTTCTCTGCTGTTGTTCTTGTTGCTGTTTGGCTTGCTGATTGTTTCTTTGTTGTTGCTCTTGTTGTTGTTTGGCCTGTTGATTGTTTCGTTGTTGTTGTTCTTGTTGCTGTTTGGCTTGCTGATTATTACGTTGTTGCTGATCTTGTTGTTGTTTGGCTTGCTGATTATTTCTCTGTTGCTGCTCTTGTTGCTGTTTTACTTGCTGATCTTGTTGTTGTTTGGCTTTTTGATTGTTTTTCTGTTGTTGATCTTGCTGCTGTTTGGCCTTTTGGTTATTCTGTTGCTGTTTTACATTTTGATCCTTCTCTGCTTTCGCTTTGCTATTTCTTTCCGATTCCGATTTAATCGAACTTAAATCCGTCACCTTTGAAGGAACAGGTTTTTTTTCCGATGCATTGTTTCGACTTACTTCTGGACGGTACAACTGCATTTCATTCTTACCTACTTTTTGCCCACGTGATTTTCTATCATTGATGGTTACTTCATTATAGTTTCGTCCAGTACGTTTTTGCACATCGTTTCTGTCTGGTCCCGAGTTGTAGTTCACATTGTGCTTTTTGTCTTTACGGATATTATTAATTACAGTGGTATTGTTAATTATGGTTACGTTATTGGAATTGTTAACATAGTAGTTATTGATGTTGGTGCTTCCAAAATTTCTAGTTGGCACAAACGTCCATTGATTGTACGGCACATTGTAGCCATTACTATAGGCAATTTGAATGTCTATTCCGGGACCAATTGGTGCCCAACCATAGTAATCATTAGAGCTTCTCCAGGTAACCCAACCCGGACCCCATTCGGTATCCGGTACCCAAACCCAACCGTAAAAGGAATCGTTATACCAACGTCCGTAGTGAAATGGCGCCCAACCCCAAGAATAATTCGAAACCCAAGTCCATCCTGCATCGGTGTATACCCAATGTCCGTTAGTATTATACGGAGTAAATCCGTTGGATACATCTGGAATCCAGACATACCCGTAATTAGAATTGTCTACCCAGTTTCCATACGGACTTAAATCATCGTAAAAAACTTGAAAATTCACAGACACTTGTGCTGTTGCTTTTTGAGGTTGTAACAGGGTTCCTACTGTTAGGAAAATAATAAGTAGATTTATTTTGGTAGTTGCTTTCATAGTACTATTTTTAAATAAATAATTGTGAATTTATAAAGCATAAAGTTGCGATGCTTAACCTCAAAAAAACTACACAATTTGTTTAAAATGTTATAAAATTCATAGGTATAAAGTTGATATACATTCTATATTTGGTTACTTAAATACCATCATTCCTATAAATACGACCAGACCTATATATAGTACTTCAACAATATAAATGGCAAAAATTTCTTTTAAACCAAAAAATCGTTTTGTGATTTCAACAGGATAATAAACGATTTTATAAACAATCGATTGAATACGTTGGAGTTGGTTTTTATTTTTACGAATAAAACCTTTTGCTCCATTTCTGTATGCATCTATAGCGGTACCAATTTCAGCATCGGATGACAGAATGATAACTTCCGTATTTGGATTTCTGTTTTTGATGTCTATTAATAATTTATCGGCTCTTTCGCCTCTTAAATCATAATCAAGAATTACAATAGAAGTGTTGTGGTCAATTTTTTCAAGAACACTTTGTCCATCAATAAAAGTGGAAATAGTGAGCGTGTCTGTAAATCTTTTTTTTAAAAAATTCTGCAGATTAGTAGCCGCCAAAGGATTTTCTTCGACAATAAATAAATTTTGAGTTATCGTTTCCATAGTTATAATTTAAAGTGCTTCTTCATCATCAAATTCATTTCGTTTTTTCCGACTGCCTTGTTTAGAATTAGGTGATTTTGTTTTCGAATTTGAAGGCTCCATTTTTTTCTTTGCATCACTTTTTTTAGGAGCGAAAGTGTGTATTTTTTTAATTGCCATAATGTTTTATATTGAAATGAATTGATTTTGAAATTGAGATAGATTCTGCTTTTTCACCACTGTATTTTTGATGACTTTTGTATTAAAATAGTTTTCCATTTTTAAACGTGCCATCAAATAACTCACTGTCGATTCGGCACCTTGATTTAAATTGACATAATCAGCTTCCAAACCATCGTAACATCCACCAGTACAAGGATTGTAAATGATTTTATTCAAATGATTATTTCCTAAAAACCAACTAAAACCAAGCTCCATTTTTTGCAAATAGGTAATGTCTTTAAATGCTTCGAAAAAAGCACTCAATGTGAGTATTGTATAAGCCACATCAATAGGTTGTTCACCTCCATTTTTAACTTTCAAGGCTGCTGTACGGTAATGCATCCAACCATCGTTTGATATGACTTTTATTCCCTTTTCTTTAAAAATTTTTGTCAATAAAAAATCAAATGATTCAAGTGCTATATCTTTATAAATGGCATCACTTGTCTCTAGGTAAGCACACAATAAAGCTTCTGGTAAAATACTATTCCCATAAGTTAGGTAACTTTCAAACCAATGCCAATCGGGTTTCGATTCATGACGGTACATTTGAACTAATCGGTCCGATAATTCTTGAATCATTGAGGTGTTTTGAATCGATTTGATTTTCAAATTGCTGTAGTAAATTCCTTTTATTATAAAGGCCATTGCTCGGGGCGAATGAATTTGTGGTGCATAAACCAATGCTTTGCAGAAGGTGGTTTTTACTTCATACATAAATTCAACATCTAGTGAATCGCCTATTGAAATTAAATAGCCTAAAGCCCAAATGGCTCTTCCATTAGAATCGGATAAATTTTCATTATTTTGTTTGGTAAATTGATAGTTATCATCAACATAGTTTAAAAAATACCCTTCCGATTGTAAACAATATTTGATGAATTGATAGTACAAGTGGATGTACTCAATATCTGCTACCTCTTTTGTCAATTCAAAATGCTGACAAATAGCAATTAAAGCACGTGCATTATCATCTAATGTGTAACCCGATTGGATATCGGGCTGGTTGATTTTTGCAAATTGAATAATGCCAAATTCGGTCGTTAAATTTTTAAAATGGCTGAGATTTACTTCCGGAATTGAATATTGTAACACCATCTTATTCTCTAATTTCTTAAACAATAAAGCATGTGCTAAAGCCGAGTTTTCCCATGCTGTTGGCGCCAATTTGTGTATACCATTGGCAGCAATACTTTTTCGCAATTCATCATCATTTAACAATCGAATTACCTGTTCGGCTAATTGTTGTGGATTTTCAAAATCGATGATGATGCCCGTGCCATTTTCTAATACTTCACGAGCATGTGGTATTGGTGTTGATATAATCGGACATCCGCAACTTATAGCATACGAAAAAGTACCACTCACTGCTTGATTTCTATCTTTAGAAGTAAACAAATAAATGTCGGTGAGTTGCAAATAGTCTAACAATTCATTCAGCGGCAAATACTGATTGATGAATTTTACATTGTGCTCCAATTTCAAATCTGCTATGGTGGCTTGCAAACTTTCTCTATAAAATTCTCCTTCGTTTTTAACTACCGTTGGATGCGTTTTTCCGATGACTAAAAAGAGTACGTCGGGTTCCGATTTTACAATGGTTTGCAAAGCATGAATGGAAGTTTCAATGCATTTTCCAGAGCTCAATAATCCAAAAGTGGAAATCACTTTTCTTCCCGATAATTGGTATTTTTCTTTAAGAATAGCTTTGTTAGAATGCTCCACTAAATGTGTACCGTGCGGAATTACCGTAATTTTTTTTGTGTCAAATTCATAATCGTTACTCAATAACTTAGCGGCAGCTTTGGTCATCACAATGAAAGCAGAAACTACATCATAAAACTCATGAACTTTATTTTTTAAAGCTTCATTTGGAGCTGGCAAGACCGTATGAAAGGCCATTATTATAGGTTTATTGAGCGATTTTAAAAAATGAACGAAATCCGCTTCGTTGGTTTTGAACAATCCAAATTCGTGTTGAATTACTACTATCTTTATCTCCGTATTGGCATTAATATCTTGCGCTAATTGTTGATAGGATTGTTGATTATCGGTTTCCAATACATAATCAACTTCGTCTGAATACTGGTACTTATCAAATCCCAATTCTAAAGCAGCAATTGAAATCTGGAAGGATTTTTTAAATTTATTATTTAGTGCAAAAATTAAATCTTGTGAATACGTTGCGATTCCGCATTCTCTTGGTGGATATGATGATACGAATACAATTTTTGGAAGATGAGTTGTAGTGTCATATTTAAAATTAAATCGATTAAAAGAATGAGATGTAAATGATTTATTTTTCGTAAAAATGGTGTTGGCGTAGGTTTTCATAGTAGTTTTATTTTATTCTTTATTAGGTAGTAATTCATTTAGTAATTCTGATAATTGTAATGTTGCACAAGCTATTCTTTCATCAGCAGCACCATAATAAATATACAATCTGTCCTCTATGACAACGCTTCCTGTTGGAAAACAAACATTATTTACTTCCCCTTTTAATTCCCATTTTAATTCGGGTTGAAACAAAGGATAAGGCAATCGTGCAATTTCTATTTGAGGATTTTCTAAATCGAATAATGCCGCACAAGCGGAATACACATAACCTTCCACGCTGTCTTTTACTCCGTGATAAATGATAAGCCAACCATGTGCTGTTTCTATTGGAGGACAACCGCCACCTATGTAGCTAATTTCATGATCGTATTTAGGAGAAAGTAGTATATATTCATTGATGTTTCTTAAATAGTTCCGCCAAAATTCGGGTGTTAAGCTTTCCAGTGATTCGATGGCAACAACGATTTGAATATCTGGTTTTATACGGTGCATGAAATAAAATTTATTCTTTATCTTCCTAGGAAATAAAATCACGTTTTTATCCCAAACCAGCATTTTGATTCCATCTTTTTTCGGAACACCTTCGTGGTTGTTATAGCGGAAATATTTATCATTAACCGAATTTTTACCTTCTGATAAAGTCATAAACTCATCGTATGTTACTTGTGGCACTAGAATGCCTTTTTTTTCAAAATGAATTAAGTCGGTTGAAGTAGCCAGACATCCCAAAGCATTTACGCCATCATAAGCTGTATAAGTTAAGTAATATAAATCGTCTATTTTTACGATTCTGGGATCTTCTACACCATGTTTTTCATAATCAAATTCGGGAACTAAAATGGGTTCACTATTTCTTTTTACAATAGTAAATGGACCATCTAATTTACAATAGCCAACAGTAGAATAATTTCCGGTGCTAACTGCTCGGTAAAAAATATGAATGTATCGATCGACTTGAATTACAGCTGGATTTAACACGCCTTCATTTTCAAAAAACAACTCTGTTTTTTCTAAAAGTATCCCTGCTTTTTTAACATTTACCATGACATTCTTAATTACAAAAGCACAAGAGGCGCTTTCCTTATAAAGGTCGATTTAAAACACGTGAAAAATGTTATGAAATTCTTTGTAAATGTTGCATTATTCTGATTTTTAAGTAGCTTGAAATCAATTCATTTTTAACCACAAAAAAAATGGCAACCATCCCTGATTGCCATTCTTCCATTGAATTAATAATTAAGTTTATTCTTTTGCTTCAGAATCTTCTCTGCTTTTAGCGCCAATTCTGTTGACTTTAAACATTGGTCCAAATTTCATTTTAATCGATGAAATAGATGCATTATCAGATGATGATAAACCTTCTTTTTCAACGGTGTTTTTACGGGCATCCAATGCTTCGTACATCAATTTGATTTCGTCGTAATCTTCTCTAGAAAAATCACCTTTGTTGTTTTTATACGATTCGAAAAAAGTTTCGTAAACACTTAAAATGTTGTCTTTGTTTACCCAGGCAAAACTTACGTCATCACCAATTTTTCCGGCTCCGAACAAACGATCTCTCAACAATTGATTTTGGGATGGTTTTGTTGTTGGAGCAGTTGCGGTTGCTTTTGCATCCATACTGGCTTTAAATTCGCCGTATTTAGTAGTAGTAACTGTAACTCTTTCTTGAGATGCTGCTCTCGAATTTTCATCAAGAATAGCTACTGCATCGTTAGCTTCGGTACTTTTTCTGTCAAAATCTTCTGAAATTTTATCCCAATTTGCTTCTCTATCAGCATCTGAAACCGTTTTTAAAGAATCGACATATTGCTCTAATTCCGTAATTCTTTGATCTGCCAATTCGCTTTCTTTGTTTTTACAAGAACCCAATCCTACAAGGATTATAGAAAACAATCCAAATTTTAATACATTTTTGTTCATAATAGTTAAGTTTAAAAAATATTTAATTAAGTTTAAATACTGATGTAAATCTACTTCGAACCTCGATTTAAAATGTTATACAATTTGCCGAATAACTTGCATAATTCTTATTAATGTAAATTGCTATGTATACATTATAAAAAAAAAGGACTGTCAAAAATTGACAGCCCTTCACCAAAAAATCAAAACTAAATAAACATATTTTACTAATAAGTAGTTTTTAGTTCTACTCTTCGATTTTTTGCTCTACCTAAAGCCGTTTTATTATCGGCAATTGGTTTGCTTTCTCCAAATCCTATTCCAGTTAATCTTGAAGCTGAAATGCCTTTTTGGATTAAGTAGGCTCTAACTGATTCTGTACGTTTTTGAGATAAAGTCTGATTGAATTCATCGGAACCATTATAATCGGTGTGACCTTCAATTACTAAATTAGCACCTTCGTAACGGTTTAGTATTTTAGTCAATTCATCCAATTGAGACAAAGAAGCTACTTTTAATTTATCGCTATTGTTTTCAAAGAAGATTTTACTTCCGATATACGTTATTCTAACAACATCTGCTGGTGCAATTTCTGGACAACCTTTGTTAGCCATAGTCCCTTTTGTATTTGGACATCTGTCATCTAAATCGGCAATACCATCTCCATCAGTATCAGGACAACCTTTTAAGCTTGCCGGACCAGCTAATGTTGGACAACGATCTACATCATCAGAAACACCATCGCCATCACTATCCGATGCACAACCTTTGGCATCTACTTTAGTACCTGGTTTTGTATTTGGACAATTGTCATCTAAATCGGCTACACCATCACCATCGGCATCTGGACAACCTTTTAACATTTTAGAACCTGGTTGGTTTGGACAACGGTCGTCTGCATCTGCAATACCATCATTATCTTTATCGGGACAACCGTTTAACATTGCTGAACCAGCAACATCCGGACATGTGTCTAAATAATCGGCAACACCATCTTTGTCTCTATCTAAAGGACATCCTGTTTTATCTACTGCGACTCCGGCTGGCGTATCTGGACATTTGTCTTTGCTATCGGAAACACCATCGTTATCCGCATCTTTTTTACTTCCAAAATTATATGTTAAACCAGCACTGTGATATAGAAAATCATCATTTTTACCAGCTTCAACACCATCTCTGGTATCACCATCGGTAAACATAAATGATTCTTGAATATTTAAAACTAAAGAAGGTGTTATTCTAAAGTTGATACCTGCACCCGCTGTTGGTAAGGCGTAATCAATTTTTTCATCGTGAAAGTTAAGTTGATTATCGAAAAGAATGGCACCTACACCACCTTGTACGTACGGTCTAAGTCGGTATTCAGGTCCGATAAAATTGAAACGTAAGTTGAATGCTAATGAACTGAAATCACTTTTAAAATGAGGTTCTGCATCGTTATGGTATCCTAAAGTACCTCTTGCAAAAAATAAATTGGCATCTAAATATTTTCCCATATATCTCGAAATAGATAATCCACCAAAACCATAATTGGTATGATTGGTTTTATAATAATCGTGACCTAAATCTCCGTGGTATTGAATAATACCTCCGTGTAGACCGATATTCCATTTCTTATCATCTGTCTGTGCATTTGCACTGAATGTAGCTGCAATGCACATACATAGAAAAAGCAATTTTTTACCCACTGATTGAACAATGTCGGTATTTTGTTTCCCATCAATGGGGGAGACATTTTGTTTAAATAGTTTCATAATTATATGTTTAAATTTGTTATGGCAAAGTTGCGTCGGATGTCGTTGCCATCAGTTATATAACTTTTAAAATAGTTTGTGATATTCACGCATTTTAGTGCTGTTTAATTACGTAGCAGCAGCTATTGTTGGAAATAGATTAAAAAATTACAAGGTTTTTTCTAAGGCAGTAGGAATTTCCACTTTTGCAATTGCAGTAGGAGGAATGACACCTGTGTACTTATTGGCATACGCTGCAGTAAATTCGGCACCAAAAAATAAAATCATAGAAGAATAAGAAACCCATAATAAAATGAGCACTATCGAACCTGCAGCGCCATATATAGAATCGGGATGTGCTGTTCCGAAATAGTAAGCCAAAGCGGTTTTACCAATGGTAAATAATATTCCGGTTACTACAGAACCCATCCAAACGTGTTTCCATTTTATTTTGGCGTCAGGCAGAATTTTGAACATCATCGCAAAAAGTACTGAGATGATGCCAAGTGAAAATAAAAAATTAAAGAGGTACACCAAGCAAATCATAAAATTGGAAGTATCCGTTTTAATCCAATCACTCATAACCGCAAGGGCTGTTGAAATCACCAATGAAATAATCAATAAAAAAGCAATGGCTAAAATTAATCCGAAAGAAAACAAACGCGCTTTAAGAATGGTTATAAAACTACTTTGTACTCTAAGCTTTACATTCCAAATTAAGTTTAAGGTTTTCTGAAGTTCTACAAATACACCTGTCGCTCCAACTAATAAAATGACTGCACCCACTATCGAGCCCCAAGTTGTCGATTTCGATTGGTTTGCTTTTTCTAACATTTCTTTTATTTGGTTTGCTGTTTCAGAGCCTAGCGTATTGGCTATTTGATTGACTAATTTTTGATTTACATTTTCGACTCCGAAGAAATAGCCAGCAACAGTGATAATAAGCACCAATAATCCAGGAATACTAAAAATGGCATAATACGCAATAATGGCACTTTGTCTAAAGGGATCTTTAGCATACCATTCTGTATAGGTAGTTTTAAAAAGGGATCCTAAATCTTTAATTTTGAATTCCATTACTTATTTTTTTTAAGTGAGAGCGCTCTTCTAAAGCTGTCGAAAAAACTCTGCTCTTTTTTAGCCATTTTTATTTCGCCTATTAAAAAACCGTAGGGTTTTAAAGTTTCCACCTGATCGCACACAATTTTTAACATGGCAGTAAGCGGAATGGCGAGGATAATACCGGGAATTCCCCACAGCAATTCTCCAATAACCAAAGCAACAATGGTAAATAAGGAATTTATTTTTACTTGAGGCCCCAATATTAAAGGTTCTAAAACCCATCCTTGAATGAATTGTACAATTCCATACGTAATGACAATTCCACCTAAAAGAGATGGATTGGCGCCGTGAATGGCAGCCACTATAACTGTTAATGATGTTCCTACAATGTTTCCCACAAATGGAACAATTTCGAGCATTCCACAGAGAATGGCAAAGAAAATAGCGTTCTCCACTCCAATAATACTAAATCCGATGCCATACATGATCCACAGTAAAACTATCATTTTCGAAAGTCCGAGAAGATATTGCTGTGATATCAGCGTGGCGTCATGAATCATAACTTCCATGTTTGGACGCTGGGGTACAGAAGTCAGTTTGAAAATAAAATTTTTAATATGGTTACGGTAGTACAATAAAAAGACAAAATACACCAAAACCAATAGGAGGCTTGTTATGATATAACTCACCGAACTTAAAACGGATTGCATTATATTGGCATAGGAAGGCTGCTCTTTATTGATGATTTTATATTGTTCCTCAATAGAAATATTGAGGTGGTTAAAGATATAATCTTGTATTTTTATTCCAATGCCAATTGATTTTTGCTTAATGCTGGTTATGTCGTTAATAAGCTCCGAAACTTTGTAACCTAACAACGAAACAAAAAAGACTACAATGGCTAATAACCCAAGTAGAGAAATAAAAACAGCAAACCCTCTTGATAATCTTTTTCGTTCTAACGCATTGCAAAAAGGCAAAAAAAGAGTAGCCAATATTCCACCTATAAACAGTGGCATTAAAAAATCTTTTGCAAAATACAATCCTGCAAAAATGAGGAAAACCAAAACTATTTTTTTTATTATTAAGGATAAGGATAGCGTCATGTTATATCGTTTTTTAGCATGTATTTATATAAAAAAAAGACAAGTTTTAAACCTTGTCTTTTATTGCATTATTTCCCCAAATAATGACTAACTAAACATTTTTTTTGAAGTTGAATTTGATATTTGATTTATAGTACAAAGATGGCATCTTAACTAAAAAAACAAGTTACAGAATTTGAACTAAGAGTTACAAAATTCCTATTTTTATAAATGTGTTTTGAAATAGGGAATTGAAACAACGTACTCCTACACTGCGAAAGCCCGACCCCGAAGTTGCGATTACGAAGCAATGTGGGACACGCTAAACTAATTTTAGATTATAAATTATGTATGTTAAACATGGATTTTGAATGTTGAAATTTACATTCTATCCATGTACCAACTGAGTTCTTTTTTCATCTTTTTGTAGAGAAAGATGAGTGAGATGATTTTTTTTAATCGCACGAAAGCAGTTTCGCTTTTAACGACATAATCGAAAGCGTTGTGATGCATGCACTTTACAGCCACTTCAATCTTGTCTTGTGAAGAGAGCATTACGACTGGAATTTCATTATCAAATTCTTTGATTTTATCGAGCGTTGCAATTCCGTTCATCGCTCCTTTTACAATCCCATCGAGATGGTAATCGAGTACAATAACATCGGGCATTTTTGATAAACTTTCGATACATAATTCACCTGTGGGAAACGTTTCTATATCGAAATCGCCATGATGTAGAAACTCAATTTCTAATGCTTTTAAAAATACAGCATCATCATCAACAAGGAACAATTTTATTTTATTTTCAGTTTTCATAAGACGTATTTTTTAGCAATTGTATTACGCAATCTTGCCTATATTATTTAAATCATTTAATTCATTTTCTAATTCGGTACACGACTGCATGCATACCTTTTCGAGTTGCGTAACCAAATTATTGAGTTCTACAGAAGCTTCCAATTTATCGGCATATTCTTGAATTCTTTTGGCGAGGTCGGTAAACTTCGGATTGATTCCCATGATCGAAAAAGAAGGTATCATTTTGTGAACCGTTGCTTTGAGCAACAACCAATCTTTGTCTTTGTGACTTTGTTTCATCGACGCAATTAATGGTGGAGTTTGTTTTAAATACGCTTGTATCATTTCGGTCATTAACAATGGATTGGATTTTGTAAGCCTTGTTAAATACTCTAAATTGACATATTTTATGACTTCAGTGTCTTTCTTTCCTTCTATAAAATGTTCTATAATGACTACAGGTTTTTTTATCAAACCAACTAATTTACTGTACAACAATCGTTCGTCTACTGGTTTTGAAATGTAATCGTTCATCCCCACTTCTTTGCATTTGGCAACGTCAATGGTAGTTACATCTGCTGTAAGCGCAATAATTGGAATGTTAGACTTGAGTGTTTCCCTAATGTATTCGGTGGCTTCAAAACCATTCATTTCGGGCATTTGCAAATCCATTAAAATAATGTCGTAGGTGTTTTTCTTCATTTTCTCGACGGCAATTTTACCATTGGCGGCAATCTCACATTCGAATCCGAAATCATCTAACAAGGTTTTCATCAGCAATTGATTGAGTTCCATATCTTCGACTACTAATATTTTGGTGTCCTTTATGGCGGTATCTAATTCTTGAATTTCGGGTTCTAGCACGGCTTCTGCATTTGTTTTAGTGAATTGCAATATAAA
>JANNCY010000064.1:0-5964 GCA_031387085.1 Flavobacteriales bacterium
CAACCCAACATTACAAGTTACAGAAGCAGGAGTATATACTTGTATTGTGTCTGTTTCTAATGGTACAGAAGGAAGTTGTTCTACTCCTCATACATTTAATGCTAATGATATAGGTTGTCAAATACCAAAAGGGATTTCTCCGAATAATGATGGACTTAATGACACCTTTGATTTAACTGGATTCAATGTTAGCAAACTTAATATTTTTAACCGTTATGGAACAGCAGTATATTCAAAATCAGATTATACCAATGAATGGGCTGGTCAATCAAATTCTGGAAATGAATTAGCCGATGGAACTTATTATTACGTGATAGAACTCAAACTTGGTGGCGATACCAAAACAGGATGGATTTATATAAACAAAAACGCCAAATAATTCAAAAAAGAACTTAACTATTCAATTAAATTTTTAATAAATGAAACAACTAATTTTTACACTAATTGCATTTTTAGGATTTGCAATTACATCTTCGGCACAAACCGCTACAAAGAAAGCGGAAAAAGCAACCAAAGAAGTTAAAACTACTACAAAAGTTGTTTTGAAAAAAGACGGAACTCCAGACAAACGCTACAAAGCAACTAAAACCGAGGTAGTTTTGAAAAAAGATGGAACTCCAGATAAAAGATACACAAAGAAAAAATAATTCCTTTTACTAAAAACGCCACATAAAAGTGGCGTTTTTAGTCTAGTTTTTATGGTAATTTTTTCATTCGGTTATTCATAAGTCAAATTTAACGAATTACCAAATAAGTAAATCCAAATTAGTATGTAATTACTCTATTCCGTATTGATCAAACAAATAAATTAATGATGCCATTGTTGCAGCTCCAAGTTCTAATTCTCTTTTGTTTACCGCATCAAATTTATCATTTGCCGCATGATGATAATCAAAATAGCGTTGCGAATCGGGATGCAAACCTACTTTTACAATCTTACCTGACGTTAAAGGATCAATGTCGGATCCACCATGTCCTTTTGTAAAGCTGTGAATTAAATACGGTTCAAATAAAGGTTTCCAACTTTGTGCTTTGGATAAATTTGAGGCATCGCTATCAAACGTAAATCCTCTTGGAGAAAATCCTCCCGAATCACTTTCCAATGCAAATATGTGATTTTCATTGTTTGATTTCGACATTTCTTCATATTTCTTCCCTCCTTTTCCTCCATTTTCCTCATTCATAAAAAGAACAACTCTAATAGTGTTTTTAGGTTTGTATCCAAGGTTTTTAAAAATATTCAAGACTTCCATACTTTGCACAACTCCAGCACCATCATCATGTGAACCATCTGCTAAATCCCAAGAATCAAGATGACCACCAACTACCATTATTTTTTCGGGAGTTACGCTACCTTTTATTTCTCCAATAACATTATACGACAAAACATCATCAAGCAATTGACACGATTGTTTTAAATAAAATTTCAAATTCGCATTTTGCTTTAACATTGCACTCAATAAATCCGCTGCATTCGTACTTATTGCTGCAGTTGGAATGTAATCTGACTTTGGAATATCACCATAACTTTGAGCACCTGTATGCGGAAAATCATCCAAACGCAAATTCATCGAACGTACAATTGTTGCTACAGCTCCATACTTTGAAGCTTCCTTTGCACCTGCATATCTTTGATCGACTGCACCACCATAAGCATTCATACTTTCTATTTGCGAATTGTCCATTGGGCGATTGTAGAAAACAATTTTACCTTTTATTTTTTCTTTTCCTAAATCAGTTAGTTCTTTGAGACTATGGACTTCAATCACTTCAGCTGTGAGTCCAGATTTGGATGTAGCAATAGAACCACCAAGAGCACAAACTGGAACCGCAGTTTTCTTGTTATTGATTATAATATAAGCTACTTCCTTCTCTCCTCTAACCCAATGTGGCACCATCACTTCTTGAAGATATACGCGATCCAGTCCTAATTTATCTAATTGTGCTTTCGTATACACAACTGCTTTTTGAGCACCAGCAGAGCCCGAAAGTCGCGAGCCAATATCGTTAGACAAGTCATCCAACCAAGCATAACATTTCGAATTCGTTAAAGCTGAATTGTAAATCTGTTTTAGCATTGTTTCATCTTGCGATTGACCAAAGAATACCGATGTAGAAAACAAGGAAAGAAAGAGAAATTTATACATATATTTTTTTTATCAAAAATAAGTCAAAAAACATTTGGTTCAACAGAAATTATTTATTTACTTTGCAATTCAAAGTACTTTAAAATGGAAGAAAAAGATTATTTAAAAGACATTCAGGACATCAAACAAATGATGTCTCAATCATCACAATTCATTTCATTAAGTGGATTATCAGGGGTCTTAGCTGGAATTTACGCAATTGCAGGAGCACTAATTGCAAATTGTATTGTCGAGAATAATTCATCCTTTTACATAACTTTAGAAAGCCTGACTTTTAAATATTTAATAGCAACTGCACTAACAGTACTACTGTTTTCGGTTGTAACGGCTTATCTTTTAACAATACGAAAAGCTAGAAAAACGAATGAAAATGTTTGGAATCCTGCTTCGAAAAGGTTGCTGATTAATTTTAGTATTCCATTACTAACGGGTGGAATTTTTATTTTATTATTGTTGAAAAATGGGTCTTATGGTTTAATAGCTCCCGTTACTTTAATTTTTTACGGATTAGCGTGTGTAAACGCAAGTAAGTATACATTGAGAGATGTAAGATATCTTGGAATTACTCAAATTATATTGGGATTAATTGCAACAGAGTTTTCGGGTTACAGTTTGTATTTTTGGGCATTGGGATTTGGCGTTTGTCATATTATTTATGGAAGTCTAATGTATTTTAAATATGATAAGGAAAACTAATGATTCTCATTTATTTACTATTGCTTTTTATTTTAATAATTATAATTGGCAGCCCTTTGGCATGGCTACTTTCAAAAAATAAGGCACTTTCGCAGATTGGCAGAGCATTTACAATTGTAATGCTATTTTTAATTGCAATGGCAGTTATTTCAAATGTATTTACTACAAAAATGGAATTGAAAAAAAACGATATTTACGGAAATTACACCATCGATAGATCAAAATTTTCAGGCAAAAATTCCGATTGGCAATATAATCATTACAGGTTTAAGATCACAAAAGACGATAAAATTTTTTTTTATATAACCGAAAAAGAAAAAATTGTAAAAACAATAAAGGGAACAATTATAATAAATGACACATATGAAAATGCACGGTTAAAAATTAATTTTGATGAGCCGAAATTCCATATATTTAAAGAGAATCCAACTTTATACAGAAACATTTGGTCATTTTATTACGTTTTTTATTCGAATAAATACAATAATATGTTTTTTAAAAAAGCAGTTTGGAAGCCAATTGATTGATAAATAATTGTCATACACCTTAAGAAAACTATGAAAACCATCATCCAAAATATCAATAAAGCCTTTGATCACCGAATACGTTTGGGGATTATGTCGGTATTGATGGTCAATGAAAGTGCCGACTTTAATACGCTAAAAGAACTTCTTGGCGTAACCGATGGCAACTTAGCTTCGCACACTAAAGCATTAGAAACGGAGAATTACATCATGATAGAAAAACAATTTATTGGTAAAAAACCAAACACCAGGTACATTGCAACCAAAGAAGGTAAAACCGCATTTACAGCTCATATCGATGCGCTCGAAAAATTAATCAAGAAAAGCTAATCTATTTTTTTACTAGTTAACTTTGAAATTCAAAGTTCTTTACATATCTACAACAAAAATCAATTACTAATTCAATTTAAAATCTTATGGAAAATCAAGAAACAGAAAACAAGTCCTTCTTTCAATCAACAACCGCCAAAATGATTATGGTAGGTATGCTCACTCTAGCTTTGCTAATTCCGCTATTCTTTGTGCAGGATTTAATAAACGAACGCAGTCAACGGCAAAAAGAAGTCGTTAATGAAGTATCTGAATTGTGGGGAAAAGAAGTCAGTTTTTACGGACCAGTTTTAAAAATTCCTTACAGAAGTTATAAAGAAGTTACCATCGTTGATACCAAAACCAAACAAACAAGTATACAACGGAATGCCAGTACCGAATATGCTTATTTTTTTCCGGAAAAATTGAATAACACTTCCAACATTAAAAAAAATACATCGCTTAAAAGAGGTATTTATAATAATGTTGTTTTTACTGCCGATATGAATTTTGATGGAAATTTCAATAAACCCAATTTTGAAAAATTAGGTATAAAAGAAGAAGATATTATTTGGGATAAAGCATCCATAATAGTTAAAACCACCAACTTAAAAAGTATCAAAAGTGATTTGAAAATAAAGCTTAACAATCAACCATTGGCTTTCGAATCCATTCCAGAAGACGATAATTATTACGGCACGCTACAAACAGGAAATTTCAACCCGAAAGTGATTTCAAATACCGATATTATCAACTTTAATTTTACAATGCAATACAATGGAAGTGATAGCGTAGGATTTATTCCTATTGGTAAAACAACTTCGGTAAGTATCGATTCTGATTGGGAGTCGCCAAGTTTCAACGGTACATTTGCCGCTAACAATTCGACTAAAAAAGTAGGTAAAACCGGATTTCATGCCGATTGGAAAATACTAGACATCAATCGCTCATTTTCACAACAATACATAAACAAAATGCCGAATCTTACCGATTATTCATTTGGTGTAAAACTCATTGAAACCGTCGACGAATACCAGCAAAACGAGCGTGCTTCTAAATACGGATTCTTGGTAATCGGATTGACATTCCTCATTTTTTTCCTCATCCAATCGATTAGTAAAATCAACATTCATATTTTTCAGTATACTATGATTGGCATTGCACTCATTATGTTCTATACACTTCTTATTTCCATCACAGAACACAGTAGTTTTACTTTTGCGTATGCTATTGCCGGAACCGCAGTTGTCGCATTAATCACGTTTTATTCGATTTCCATTTTAAAAAATAGGAAATTCCCGATGTTCATCGGAATTTCACTTTCGGTATTGTACACGTTCATATTTGTCATTATCCAATTGGAAGATTATGCACTATTAGTTGGTAGCATTGGCTTGTTCTTAATACTAGCAGCAGTGATGTATTTCTCACGAAAAATAGATTGGAAATAATTTTTTTTTGAAGCAAAGCACTCCCGACATAATGACGTTTACTCCCGCTTTTCGTTCCAATCTTTTTTAAATTGCCACGGGTTTAAACCCGTGGCAATTTAAAAAAGGATTTCCTCTGCAATCGGGGCTATTTTAGACACCATCTGCATACCATTAAAAACTCCGAAAGAAACCTAAATTTCAATCGGAGTTTTTTTATCTGAACACTGAGCACTAGAATACTGATTACTTCCTAATGTCCTCCTTCTAATTCAACATCTTCCATATCTATCGCATCAACATCAATCCCTTGTTTTTTCAAAATTCCTCTAACTAAAAAGGCAAACAAAGTGAGATAAGCAAAACAAACTACTGCTATAAAATACGACTGATGAATTCCGATAATATCCGATAATTTTCCTTGAATTGGCGGAATAATTCCACCACCCAAAATCATCATAATCAAAAATGCAGAACCTTGTGATGTGTATTTTCCCAATCCAATTATCGACAAACTAAAAATAGCAGGCCACATAATACTGCACGCCAATCCTCCTGCGAGAAAAGCATATATAGCAACAGTTCCTGTAGTAAACAAACCTATTAACATCGCTATAATTCCGAAACTACCAAAAATCATTAACGTTCTTGCTGGTTTGTCTTTGCTTAAAAAGAAAGCGCCAATTTGAATCAACACACAAAAAACATAATAATATAATGGTTTCATGTCTTTTCCGGATAAAATATTTACACCTAAAATAACACCAAATGCTAACAACGGAATTACGATTAATGCCATTGTTTTTTTGCTTCCCTGTAAATTAAAAACACTGATGGCACCGGCCCATCTTCCAATCA
>JANNCY010000136.1:0-6839 GCA_031387085.1 Flavobacteriales bacterium
TTTCCCGGAGCTGTCAATAAAACTTTGGTAACACCTTTAGATACTAAATGACGTTTTAGCGCTTCTTCTGTTGTGAAAACACCAGTGTTGTCTATTACAAGCGCGTCTTCAATTCCGTAGTGTGTATAATCAATTTCTTCCGGAGAATTAGCAGTAATGATATGAACAGTGGTTCCGTTAATCATAAGCGCATTATTCTCTGTATCGGCACTTACCGAACCCTCAAAATCACCATGAACCGAATCGTAACGCAAAAGTGAAGCTCTTTTCTCTAACGATTGGGCGTCATTTCTATCGCGAGTAACAATCGCTCTTAAACGAAGTTGTTGTCCTTTTCCAATTTTACTCATCATTTCGCGAGCCAATAAACGACCAATTCTTCCAAAACCATATAAGACTACATCTTTTGGTTTAATCTCTTGTGATTTCTTAGCCGTTTTTAATTTGTCGATAACAAACGCTCTCGCATCATCGTATTTGTTGTCTTCCAAATGGTATTCGTAAGTTAATTTACCAATGTCAATTCGAGAAGGTGGTAAATCCAAATTTAAAATAGCGCGTGCAATTTCTACCGAATCAAAAACGTTGATAGGTTTTTGAACAAATTCGCCAGCGTATTCGTGAAGATTGATAATGTCACTAACATTTCTGTCGATTAATTGATTTCTAAAAAGCACCAATTCGATCGATTTGTCATACCATAAATCGCTGATAATTTTTATAAATTCTACACCAGCTTTTCTTCTGTCGGCCTGAAAAGCAAGTTCTTTTTCGTATAAAGCGTTGTTGTTCATAGAATAGGAAATTGTTTAGTTGTGTTGTTTATTTTGAATTTATTTCAGAATCAAATTAATTCTCGGCAAAAGTATGATTTTTAACTTTTTAACGAAAACGATTTCGCAATTTTTTTTAATAAAAAAACCACTCTGTTTTTGCAGAGTGGTTTTACCTTAATTATAATAAAATTAGATAATAATTCGAATGAGTTGTCGGTTTTTAGTTAGCAATTGAACACTTGAACTTTGATTTTCATCTTTAGAATTTAAGATTCTAGAAACCGTTTCTATATCAGTTGCCTTATCGTTATCGATACTAAGGATGATGCTTCCGTTAAGTTCATCTTGGTATTGTTTTAGGCGGTCATTAGTTACTTCTTTTATTTTTACGCCATATTCAATTTGGAATTTTTTCTTATCATTCGCCGTGATGTTTTCCAATTCCAATCCTTTAAATTCGGTATTAATAATATCATTTTTCACTAATGTTACCGGAACCGATTTTAAATCACCATCTCTTAAATACGTAACCGTAATTTTATCATTTGGACGTTTTGTATTGATATAACCCGACAATTCAGCATAAGTGGATATTTTTTGTGCGTCTAATTTTTTAATGATATCGCCTTCACGCAAACCTGCTTTTTCAGCTCCCGAATTTTTATTTACTTTTTTGATATAAAATCCTTCAGTGTCTTTTACACCTAATTCTTTAAAAGCATTTCCAGTCAATTCGCCACCTTCGACTCCTAATATTCCCCTTTGAACATTCCCAAATTCCATTATATCTTCGATGATTTTTCGAGTAATATTGGATGGAACCGCAAAAGAATACCCAACATACGAACCGGTTTGTGACGAAATCATAGTGTTAATTCCGATTAATTCACCGCGTGTATTTACCAATGCTCCTCCAGAATTCCCCGGATTTACAGCAGCGTCAGTTTGAATAAACGACTGAATTCCTCGGGTATCTAAATTACGTGCTTTCGCCGAAACAATTCCAGCAGTAACAGTGGAAGTTAAATTATACGGATTTCCAACAGCCAAGACCCATTCGCCAACTTTTACTTGATCGGAATCAGCAAAAGTAGCATACGGTAATTTTTCACCAGCATCAATTTTTAATAAAGCGATGTCCATTTTCGAATCGGTACCGATGAGTTTTGCTTTGTATACTTTTTTGTTGTTGAGTGTAATTTCTAAATCGGTTGCATCTTTAATAACGTGATTGTTGGTTACAATGTAGCCATCTTCAGAAATAATTACACCACTACCTGTTCCAATTTGTTCTTGTTGTTGTCCGCCTTGTGATCCATAAAAATATTCCATTATCGGATTTGAAATGGTTCTAACAGAAACATTTTTAACGTGAACCACCGTGTGAACTGCTTTGTCTGCAGCGTCTACAAAATCGATGTTTTCAGCACCTAATCCAATAGTTTTCCCATAAAAACTTGGCGCTTGTGTGACAATCGAATTGCCATTGTTGTTTTTCTCAATAAATAATTTGTATGCACCTAAAGTTACGGCGCCACTTAATAAAGACACTAAAAATAAACTAGAAACTCTTTTCATATTCGTTACGGTTTTAAAATTATTTGATTCAAATTTAGAAAATAATTTTTTCTGAAAAATCAGTTTAACGCTCGTTTAACACTCTTTAACGTATCATTAATATTTGTAACTTTGCGAGGTACGAAGCAATCTTTTAATAATGCAAATTCAATTTTACAAATATCAAGGAACTGGAAATGATTTTGTCATCGTCGACAATCGCCAACATATTTTCCCAAAGAGCAACATCAAGTTAATTGAGAGTATCTGTGACAGACGTTTCGGAGTAGGAGCTGACGGATTACTATTGCTAGAGAATGATACTGCAACCGATTTCAGAATGGTCTATTATAATTCCGATGGGAACGAAAGTTCGATGTGTGGAAATGGTGGTCGCTGTATTGTTGCTTTTGCTAAAATGTTAAATATAATCACTACCGAAACCCTTTTTATTGCAACAGACGGCTTGCACCATGCGACTATTTTAAAAGACGGGAAAGTATCCCTTCAAATGAAAGATGTCGATGAGGTAAAAACGGAGAAGGACTATGTTTTCTTAAATACGGGTTCTCCGCATCACGTACTTTTAGTTGATGATTTGGAGAATCTAGATGTCAAAACTAAAGGTTCCAAAATTAGGTATTCCGATTTATACGGTCAAGCCGGAAGTAACGTCAATTTTGTTAAACAAGTATCCGAAAATCATTTTGCTTTGAGAACCTATGAAAGAGGTGTAGAAGACGAAACATTATCTTGTGGAACAGGAGCGACAGCAGTTGCCATTGCAATGAATGCTATTGGGAAAACAAATTCGTCAGAAATTCAATTGGATGTTCAAGGCGGAAAACTAAAAGTTTCTTTTCAAAAACAAAATAATATATTTATGAATGTTTTTTTAGAAGGACCAGCCACTTTCGTTTTTGAAGGCGAAATAATTTTATAATTACGAATTAAAAATTACGAATTATGAAATCTGAGAATGTAGTTCAATCAAAGAGTTATGATTTTGCTTTAAAAGTTATCAAAGTTTATAAATATTTGAGTCAAGAAAAGAAGGAATTTGTCTTGTCAAAGCAACTATTACGAAGTGGTACTTCTATTGGTGCTAATATTGAAGAATCTATTGGCGGTCAATCTAAAGCAGATTTTTTTGCTAAAATAACAATCGCTTATAAAGAAACAAGAGAGTCAAAGTATTGGATAAGACTTTTAAGAGATTCAGATTATTTATCTTTTGAACAATCGGATGATTTATTAAAAGATGTTGAAGAGCTTTTAAAGATTTTAGGTTCTATTCAGAAGTCTGTTCGTAATTCGTAATTTAAAATTCGTAATTTATTATTATGATTACACTAAAAGGAAATAACATCTATTTGCGCGCTCTCGAACCCGAAGATTTAGAGTTCGTCTATACTATCGAAAACAATGAAAACATTTGGGAAGTTAGCAACACACAAACACCATATAGTAAATTTTTAATTCGGCAATATCTAAAAAATGCGCATCAGGATATTTACGAAGCCAAACAATTGCGACTGGCGATTTGTAAAAACAGTGATGCTGAGGTTATTGGATTAATCGATTTGTTCGAATTTGATCCTTTGAATAATCGAGCAGGCATAGGCATTGTCATTCAAAATGAAATTAACAGAAAACAAGGATTTGGAAAAGAAGCATTAGAACTACTAATACAATACGCGTTCACAAAATTGAATCTACATCAATTATTTGCAAATATTGGAACAAAAAATAAATCTAGTTTACAGCTTTTTACTACTTTTGGATTTCAAAAAATCGGAATAAAAAAAGATTGGAATTTGTTTAACGGACATTACGAAGACGAAGCTATTTTTCAACTGATAAATACTAAACTTTAAAACATACAAATTGGATTTTAAAAAAATACTCAAATACGGATCGGTTATTATCATTACCATTTTATTGGTATTTGCTATTAAAATTTATATCGAAATATTTACAGATAATACTAAGTTCGAACAAGAGGAAGTTTTTGTATACATTCCAACCGATTCCAATTACGAACAAGTAAAACAAATTATTACGCCATTGGTTAAGAATATTGACAATTTTGAATCGATTGCTCAAAAAAGAAACTATCCCCAAAATGTAAAAGCCGGAAAATTTTTAATTAAAAAAGGCATGAGTAGTTTTGCACTGCTTTCTGCTATTCGAAGAAATGTTCCTGTTCGTTTGGCATTTAACAATCAGGAGCGATTGGAAAATTTTGTACAACGTGCAAGTTCTCAAATTGAACCCGATAGTTTACAATTGGTTACTACTTTTAGAGACAGTACTTTCCTTAAAGAAAACGGCTTTACGTCTGAAAATGTTTTGGGAATGTTTTTGCCAAATACCTATGAAGTGTATTGGAATATATCGGCTGAAAAATTCAGAGATAAAATGATCAAAGAGTACCGTAATTTCTGGACTGAAGCCCGATTAGCAAAAGCCGAAAAATTAGGAATGACGCCAATTCAGGTTATCACGTTAGCGTCTATTGTTCATAAAGAAACAGTTAAAGCCGACGAACGACCACGTGTGGCAAAAGTATATTTAAACCGACTTGCACTTGGAATGCCGTTGCAAGCCGATCCCACCGTTATTTACGCTTTGAAAGCCAGAGATAACGATTTCAACCAAATCATTAAAAGAGTGTTGTATGGTGATTTAACAATCAATTCACCTTACAATACATATGTGCATTTGGGATTGCCTCCAGGACCCATAGCTATGCCCGATATTAACGCCATTGATGCTGTTTTATCTCCAGAAAATAATGATTATATTTATTTCTGTGCCAGCGTTGAAAAATTTGGTTACCATGAATTTGCGACAACACTTGCGCAACATGCTGTAAATAAAAAGAAATACGTAGAATGGCTTAACAAACAAGGGACAACCCGATAAAAGTGAATAATCGTAAAAAAATAGTTTTATTTTTTTTCCTGTTGCAAATCACATGTGGATTTTCACAAAGCCATTTGAATTCTTTTTTAAAACCTGCCGACAGTTTAAACAAATCAAGACGAACAACTGTTATTGTTACTGAACTTGGAGTTACTGCTGTTGCATTAATCGGCTTAAACCAACTTTGGTATGCTGATTATCCTAAATCGAGTTTTCATACGATTAATGACAATGCCGAATGGTTGCAGATGGATAAAGTGGGACACGTGTTTTCGTCCTATCATTTGGGAAGTTTTGGTGCCAATGCCTTAAATTGGAGCGGAGCCAGTCGCAAAACCCAATTGATTTATGGTGCAACTTTGGGATTTGTTTTTCTAACTTCTGTTGAAGTTTTGGATGGTTACTCTTCTCAATGGGGATTCTCCTATGGCGATTTAGCTGCGAATGCTGGTGGAACTGTTCTATACGTTTCACAAGAATTACTGTGGGAAGAACAACGAATCGTTCCGAAATTTTCTTTTCATACTACTGTTTATCCGGCATCAAGACCCGATGTTTTAGGAAGGTCTTTATCGGAACAAGTTTTTAAAGACTACAACGGTCAAACCTATTGGTTGTCGGGCAATTTGCATTCGTTTTTTAAAGGTTCTAAGATTCCGAAATGGCTCAATTTTGCTGTCGGATATGGAGCGGAAGGAATGATAACTGGAAGCGACGATGTAGTAAACACCGTTTTCTTCCCAGAAAAGGAAAGAACACGACAATTTTACCTGAGTTTTGATGCCGATTTGACAAAAATTAAAACAAAATCGCCTCTTTTGAAGACTGTTTTTGCCGTTTTTAATACCATTAAGATTCCGGCTCCAACTATTGAAATCAGTAGCTCACGAGGTATTAAATTCCATTATCTGTACTTTTAGAAAACTTTAACTTGCTGATTATCAATTTATTTAGAAAAAGGTAGTACATTTGCACCGGCAATATCAAGATGGTGACAGCGCTTGGAAAGTACACTTTATGATAAAAAGATGTTTGTTTTATATAGGAATTGCATTGATTGTAGGATTTGTTAGTATGGCTTTCAAACCTCTTTCTTCAAAAGATAATCAATGGCTCTATTTTGGTAAAGGGGAAGCTGTTCTGTACGAATTTCCATCCAAAAAAACCACAGACTACATCAATTTAGGATTACCATTCACGGGAAAATTTTTCATCGGTTTTAAAGAAGCAATTGGATTCAAAGAATCTCAAGGTAAATACCACAAGGTAAATACATTAGGTTATATGGGTAAATATCAATTTGGTAGAGAAACTCTGGCTACAATTGGAATTAAAGACAGTTCGCACTTTATTAATACTCCAAAATTACAGGAGAAAGCTTTTGTAACCTTGTTAGCAAAAAACAAATGGGATTTACGAGAAGAAATTGCAACTTACGAAGGTAAAGTTATTGATGGTGTTCGAATTACAGAATCAGGAATTTTAGCTGCCGCACACTTAGGCGGAGCAGGTTCGGTGAAAAAATTCTTGAAATCGAACGGAAATAAAAAATGCAAAGATGCCTACGGGACCTCAGTT
>JANNCY010000139.1:0-2117 GCA_031387085.1 Flavobacteriales bacterium
GTCCGTTTTACAACCGTGGTACTATACATATCGTCAAAAGCCTTAATAAAAACGATAAACTCTCCAATAGTATTTTGATAATCACTTTCTGAAAAACCAAAAAGCGGACTCGTTTCTGTAATCGGATGCACCAATGTCCAACTCAAATTAAGCGCATTTACTCTTTGCATTTCTAAATCTAAAATAAAAAATTTATTGGCTAATTTTCCGTTTTCATCCATGGTCAAACCCAAAGTGATTTTTGCTTCAACATCTGTCAAATGGGCATTTTTGTAGGGTGTAACTCGCAACATTAGCGCTTTACCATTTTGATAAGGTGCAATAATTGCGTTATCTGAAAACAATAAATGCGCTTTTGGTTTACTAAATCTCCCATAAAACAAACCCGTTGCAATGGCAAAACTCAATAATCCAAATAACGCTTCTACTGCGGCAATACTACTCGCAGCAAAACCATTTGGACTAATATGTCCGTATCCTACAGTCGTAAAAGTTTGGATGCTAAAAAAGAAAGCCTGACCAAAATTATTCATAACGGTCGACATTTCAATTCCTTTTAAATGCTCCACTCCAATAGCATAATACAAACAAGCAAAAAAACAGTTCACCACAAAATAAAACAGCACAATAATAACCATGAATTTCCATCTCGGAATGTTTAGCATCGTATGGTACCAACTAATACTGTCAAACAAACCAATGCCCGATTTTCGTACATTTGCATTACCACTTTTGGTAACAAAACGACCACCATAACTCGACGCATTGGTACCAAAACCCGTGTTGGTTTCCGCTTTTGCTTTCACGTTTATTTTTTTTAAAAATGCCATAATTTAGTTGTTTCTCGAAGCTAATCCAGCTGTATGCTTCACTTTTTATCAAAAAAAAGAATTTTTGTAAAACCGTAAAAATAGCTCCTATTGTCGCTCTTTTACAGTAACAAAAATAAGTTTTTTTTATTTAAAAGAGTTCCGCTTCCATCTGGGCTAAAACACAACTTTTGCAAAAAAGAAAAATAATTAAAAAACAGGTGTTTTTACTCTTTTTTTTAAAATCCATTAAATGTAAGTTTGATAAAGTTATTTATATAAAAAATCATCACTATGGATATTACTATTTTACAAGAAGAGCTAAGCATAATTCATTCTGAGTGGAATGAATTAGGAAATTATTTTGATAAGACAGAAGAAAGAATCCTAGACTATATCAGAAATGACAATAAAGAATGGGCAAAAAAACATTTTGAAAATCTAAAAGATATTGAAAATAAAATGAGACCCGTTCGCAACAATCTTATATACGGTTATGAAAGTTTAGCACAATTTTCATCCGAAAAAGGAAAACATTATGACGAAAGTAAATTCAAAGAAAAAGCAGCCGATTTTTATAATAATAGATTCAGACAAAATGAAAGAAGTCTAAAATTAATAGGCATCTTAAATCGAAATGGCATCGAAATGAAAAATTAATAGTTAGTTTTAGTAAGTAAAAATCCCGTCATGTTATATAACTAGACGGGATTTTCCATTATTTACTTAAGTACATTTTGCGTCGGCTGTACAATTCATAAAACTGATCGTCTTTTAAATCGTCAATAAACAAAATACTTTCTCCAGTCGATTTCATTTCAGGACCCAATGCTTTATTTACATTTTGGAACTTACTAAACGAAAACACCGGTTGCTTAATCGCATATCCTTTCAACTGCGGATTGAATTTGAAGTCTGTTACTTTATTCACACCCAACATCACTTTAGTTGCATAATTCACATACGGCTCGCCATACGCTTTAGCAATAAAAGGTACCGTTCTCGATGCTCTAGGATTGGCTTCTATAATATAAACGGTATCGTTTTTTATCGCAAACTGAATGTTAATTAAACCGACTGTTCGCAATGCCAAAGCAATTTTCTTTGTGTGATCTTTGATTTGTTGCATCACAAATTCACCTAAATTAAAAGGAGGTAACGTTGCATTCGAATCGCCCGAGTGAATACCACAGGGTTCTATATGTTCCATAATCCCGATGATGTACACATTTTCACCGTCGCAAATGGCATCGGCTTCTGCTTCAATCGCACAAAGAAAATTGCTTTGGCATTGCGAACAGTCGGTTT
>JANNCY010000045.1:0-27108 GCA_031387085.1 Flavobacteriales bacterium
AATTGTATTGTTCGTGCCGAAGTTTCCTGTAAAATTGCTGAGTTAGCCGATAAAAATATCTCTAATCCAACGGCTTTTGCAGAAAAATTTATACAAGCAATTCAGATTGCAGAGATTGAACCGTATCGTGCTGTTACCCACAACAAAGGAATCATGAATGGAGTTGATGCGGTAGTTTTAGCAACAGGAAATGATTTTCGTGCTGTAGAAGCAGGCGTTCATGCGTATGCTTCACGAAGCGGATTGTATTCGAGTTTGTCTCATGCGAAAATTGAAAACGGTATTTTCACGTATTGGATTGAAATTCCGTTAGCTTTAGGAACTGTGGGCGGATTAACATCATTGCATCCGTTGGTGAAAATCGCACATGAAATACTCGGGAAACCTTCTGCTCAAGAGTTAATGCAAATTGTAGCTTCCGTTGGATTGGCGCAAAATTTTGCTGCTTTGCGTTCGTTAACAACAACTGGAATTCAGGAAGGTCACATGAAAATGCACATCAATAATATTCTGAATCAATACCAAGCTACTAAAGACGAGCGAAAAGCAATTGCGAATCATTTTGAAAACAATACGATTTCACATTCGGCTGTCGTTGCTTTTATTAATGATTTAAGAAAATAACATGAGATTACTTCGTTTCCCGAAAACTCGGGACAAGCTCTCGCAATGACTATGAAACTGTAAGTTCACGAACACCAATAAAAATTATTCATTGTGAGTAAAAAAACATTCTACAGTAACGGAAAATTATTAATTACAGGAGAATATGTTGTTCTTGATGGCGCCATTGCATTGGCATTACCTACAAAATTTGGTCAGAATTTAATCATTGAAGCAGCCGAAAATAATCTAATACACTGGAAAAGTTTCGATCATGATGGCAGCATTTGGTTTGAAGATGCGATTCCGTTTGCATCAATAATTCGGAAAGAAAGATACGATGACAGTCATAACATCAAAAATACACTTATTGAAATATTGCATGAAGCCTATTTGATCAATTCTGATTTCATTACCAATTCAAAAGGATATACCATTACAACCGAATTGACCTTTCCTAAATTTTGGGGTTTGGGGACCTCATCTACTTTAATAAATAATATTGCGCAATGGTTAGAAATTGATGCCTATGAACTCCTTAAAAAGAGTTTTGGAGGCAGTGGTTATGATGTCGCTTGCGCCCAAAACGATTCGGCAATTACTTACCAACTTGTAAACGATACACCAGTGGTGGAAAAAATTGTTTTCCATCCTGCTTATACCAATAAAATACATTTTGTTTATTTAAATAGAAAGCAAAATAGTAAGACAGCGATTCTTTCTTATTTCAATAATCAAAATGATGTTAAAAAAGTTATTCCGATCATTAATCAAATAACGAAGGCCGTTATTGCAGCCAAAGACCCGAAAAGTTTTGCTTTAGCACTTAAAAAACACGAAATCGAATTGAGTACCATTTTAGAACTTCAAACGGTGCAAGAAGCATTGTTTGAAGATTTTAATGGCGTTATTAAAAGTCTTGGTGCTTGGGGTGGCGATTTTGTATTGGCGATTTCAAAAGAAAATCCGACCGACTATTTTAAAGAAAAAGGTTATGAAATTGTAATTCCCTATAGCGAAATGATACTGTAATTCTAATACTGCGTCTTTCCCGAGCAGGCGGGACTCGAGGGTTTACCCGAACTGGCGAAGCAATCCAAGCGCTAAAAATGGATTCCCGTCTGCGCGGGAAAGACGCGATAGGACAAAAAAAATCCGAACACATAATGTTCGGATTTTTTTATCTTAGTTAGAAAGCTACTAGTAAAATTCTAATCGGTTATCTTCAATTTTAGCATCGCTTTTTAAAGCGCCTATTGCTCTACCTGAAGCTTGTGAAGCATTCCCTTTAAGTTTTGCTACAAAGTCGGTATATTTAGGAAGTTTCGGTGCTTTCACAACCGCTTTTGTTCTTACTACAAATATTCCCATGTTTCCTTCGATTGGAGCCGATGTTTTTCCAGCAGCTAAACCAAAAGCTGTTCCAACCACTTTTTGTTCTACTCCGATAGCGCCAACAGTTGGATTTTCTATGGTAACATCAGCAGCTTGCTGAACGGTTGTTTTATTGGCAGTTGCGATAGCTTCAAGAGAACCACCTTTCATTTTAGCTATAATTTTCTCCGCTTTTTTCTGATTTTTAAGTATACTTTCAACGATTGGTTTTGCTTCCTCTACCGACATCAAACCTTTTTCATTAATTTTTGACAACTTCGCAATCACATGACCCACGTTTACAATTTCGAAACGTTTTACATCACCAATCTTTGTATCATCAGTATACGCCCACTTTACAATTTGTCTTTGATTACCAACTGAACCAAAGCTTTCATCCATTGGCTTTGCTTTAATAGCTGGATTAACGTTAAGTTTAGCTGCTTTTGCTACAACTGCGAAATCTTTTGTATTGGCATCCATTTCAAATTTAGTAGCAGCAGCATAAGCTTTATCAGTAGTTTCTTGAGATGGTTCTATTTTTTGACCTAATGTTGCCAATCGAATTGCATCTTCTTTATCAGTAACATTAATAATATGGTAACCGAAATCAGTTTCTACTAAACCAATTTTCCCAACTGGATTGCTGAAAACAAAATCATTAAAAGGTTTTACCATTCTACCTGGTTCAAAATAACCTAAATCACCACCTTGTTGTGCCGAAGAATCGTCAGAGTTGGTTAGCGCAAGTATAAAGAAATTATTAGGACTAGCCAATGCTTGAGCTAGTAATGATTCGGCTTTTGCTTTTGCTTGTTCTTTAGTTCTTTTTTCTTTTTTATTCGGTACTTGTGTCCCTTCGTAGCTAATTAAGATATGACTTGCCTTTGCTTTTGCTCCAGCTTTTCTTCCCATAACTTTAGAAATACAATAGAATTTACCATTCATATATGGACCGTAAATTTCACCTGTTGGTGTTGCAAAAAGTTTCTCAGCGTCTGCTGGTGGTAAATCTTGTTTTGATTTATATACGGTATCATATGGCATATCCGAATTGCTAGCTAAAAATTCGGCTACATTTGGAGTGCTTCTAAAACTTGTTGAATCGGTTGCGGTAAGAAACCCCTTGATTTTTGATTCTACTTCGCCTTCATCTTTTGCAGATGGTTTGTCTTCGATTAAAACATATTCGATTTCACGAGTCCCTTCTGATTTATATCTTTTCTCGTGTTTTTTCATGTAATCAATATAATCCGCATCGGTAAGTTTGATGTCGCTATCTTTTATAGAAGAATACAATACTGAAACATAATCAAAGCTAACTTTGTTAGCTTCTAATTCGTATTTGAATTTACCTTCTGCATTGGTAGTATACATTCCTGCTTTTAACATTGTAGAATAAATTTGATATTTACAATTTAATTCCGCTTCTTTCTCTCTGTCTGCTAAATATTGCTCCTGACCTGGATTGGCTTTAAAAAACTCTTTGAATTTATTTAAATCAAATTTTCCAAGTTCATTTTGGAACATTTTATTTTGACCAATGTTTGGATCTTTTGTAAAATTGTCGATGATGTGTTTATCTCCAATACGGATTCCAAGTTTATCAAATTCCTCATTAAGTAAAGCAATTGATGTTTCTTGATCCCAAACCTGATTCGCTGCTTGAATCTGAGTAACGGGTTGACCTTGCTGTCCGTTTTTTTCAGCGTTTGCAACTTTCATTCTAAACGATTCAAAAGTAATGTCTTTTCCATTTATACTTCCTACGTTATTGGATTGGCTTTTAAACCCTTTTGTAAACAAATCTTGAACAACAAAAGCTAATAATGCAAATCCAATTGCAAGTAAAAGTAATCCGGAACGTTTTCTAATTTTTTGTAAAACTGCCATTTCTATATCTGTTAAATTTTATTTCAGTTTGCGAAAATACAATTATCTATGAAATAATAATAAAAGTGACCTTATATTTTACAATAAAAAGTGATTTTTTTTATTTGAAGTGATTTAAACTTTTTTAAATTGGCTGCAAAATGATCTTTTTGCGCCAGATTTCACCTGCTTTTTTACTCCGTAGCGCTGCTATGCAGTGCAAAAAAGTTAAAATCTGGCGCAAAAATCCCTATTTTTCGCTTCAATCAAAAGTTTAATTCACTTCATTCTTAGTCGGTAACTGTCATTTTCACCAACTCAATTTTGGTATTTGAGGCTTCTTCGATTAAAAAATGGAAATTATCGATGACAATTTTATCGCCTTTTTGCGGAATTTCTTTTGAAAAATCGACAATAAATCCACCTAAAGTTCCGTACGAATCATTTTCGGGAATATCTAATTTGTATTCTTCATTGAGGTATTCGACATCGAGTCGAGCCGAAAATAAATAGCTAGATTCATTCAATTTTTTTTCTATAAGCGCTTCATCTTTATCATGTTCGTCTTCAATTTCGCCAAAAAGCTCTTCAATAATATCTTCCACCGTAATAACTCCAGAAGTTCCGCCATACTCATCGAGAATTACCGCAACACTTTTTCTTTTTTTGGTGAGTAAATTTAAAACGTCTTTTACAAAAATGGTTTCCGGAACGAATTCAACCGGAATCATAATCGCTTTGATACTTTTTGGTTTTTTAAACAATTCGAACGAATGCACGTATCCCAAAATATCATCGAGTGAATTTTGATACACCAGTATTTTAGAATAGCCAGTGCCAACGAAAAGTTCCCGCAACTGTGTAATGGAGTGATGCAATTCAACCGCAACCAATTCGGTTCTTGGCGTCATAATATCCCGTGCTTTAACGCCCGAAAACTCTAATGCATTTTGGAAAATCTGAATTTCCGAATCGACTTCTTCATGGTCTTCTACCGAACTCATTTGTTCGTTGATGTAATTTCCCAATTCTACTTTGCTAAAAAAAGACGGCATATAATCGCCTTCTGTTTTAAAGAATTTTTTCAAAATAAAATCGGAAATCCAAATAATAAAAGTCGATATATAATTGAAGAAAACGTAAAAAATATAACTCGGAACTGCAAAAAACTTCATCAAACTATTAGCATAAATTTGAAAAAATACTTTCGGCAGAAATTCCGATGTAATCAAAACAATTAAAGTCGAAATTACCGTTTGAATTAATACATTCGAAAAATCGGTTAAATGATAATCCAACGAATGGATTTGTTTCATTATTAAGTCACCCATGAAAAATCCGTAAACTACCAATGAAATATTGTTTCCAACAAGCATTGTAGCTATGAATTTCGAAGGCTTTTCGGTAATTTTAGTTAGGATTTTGGAAAGAAAATTATCTTGTTTTTTTTCGATTTCAAGATAAATTTTATTGGAGGAAATATACGCTATTTCCATTCCGGCGAAGAAAGCACATAACAATAAACACAGTATTATTATCGCTATTTCCATTTACGGATTGGTTTGGTTGTTTTGCTTGTTTTGATTATTCCTATCTGCAAATTTCTTGTCGAAACGATTTCGGAAGAAGTACGTAAAAAATGCTGTTCCGGAAAGAATAATTTCTAACCATGGTTTTTCTGGAGCGTCCCATTTCATGATAGCAGCATATAGCATAACAAAACCAATGATAAGATAAAGGTATTTTGTAATTTTAAGATAGTTCATAACGGTTATGGATTTTCAAAAACTTCTCCCGAAATTTTTTGCGAATTAATAATTTTAAAATCTTTACTAAAATCGATTCCTTCTCCAAAAGAAACTCCTTTTGGATCTGTAAATTTATATTTTTTTTCGGTATAAAACCACTCGTTTTTTTGATCGAAATACAATTGTTCGGTTTCTAATAATTGTCCGGTTTCATTGCTAATTTTTACATTTCCTTGTAAATCGATAATGTCGGTAACTTTGTAAGAAACTGCATACTTAGAAGTCACGTAGGTTTTTTTACCGTTTTCATCAAAAAGTGTCACGTTAATTCCGTTAGGAAATTCGGTAAACGGAAAGTTAGCCACCGTAAAATCGAGCATTTTCGGACTCTTCAAAATGGCTTTTATTCTTCCGGAATCGGTATATTTTAAATTGATGGAATCGGCTTCGCCACTTGGCGTAAATTCGGATATATTTGATTTTTGAACCTCTTTAAAATTGCTTTCACAAGATACTATCGAAGTTAAAACTATCGAAATAAAAAAAAAAGAAATTGTGTTATTTAATTGGAATTTCATTTATTAAAACTGTACCGTTTCATTTATCCAACAACCAATGGTAACTTTTCCACCTGTTTTTTGAATTTGCTCTAATTCTTCTTTAGTCGGACTATTTTTGGCATATTCTTTAGCTAATTGTTCGGCTGTCGCTTTTAATCGTGGTTCTACCTCAGCGGCTTTTTGAGCCGTTTGATTGGCCAAAAGGCAGATTGCTTTTTGTACCATAGAATTGGTCGTCCCACATTCCGTAATAGAATTCGAATACAAATTGGCTAAAAACAAATAATAAGAACCATTTTTAGCATCGTTTTCTATTGCTGATAAAATCATGTTTCGAGCTTCTTTTTTATCAGTCGCTGCAACGATAGTAGCAATGGTGGAATATGTTTTGGCTTTTTCTGCTTTGTCTGTTTCTAATGTTGCCGATTGACTGAAATAATCAACGGCTTTTTTTATTTTTTGGTTTTTCAAATTATAATTCCCAAGATGGTAAGCCGATTTTGACGATGGTTGCAATTCATGCAATTGGGTTGCAATCTTTCCGAAAATTGGAGATGCAGCACATTTGTCGGAGAGTAAATTCGCCGTTGCAGCTAACCATTCGGTATTTTTACTATTGGCATCGAAATTCTTCTCAGCCATAGGAATTAAATTTTCTGGTGTTAAACTGTCTTTAACTAACGATTTACAAGCTCTGCTTGCATTTTTAAATTCTACTGCTTTTTCTGGAAAAGCAGGACTGTTTTTTTGAATTACCGTTTCGACTTCGTTGAGTTTTTCTAATAATTGTTCTAAAGTAATTCCGGCATCCTTATTTTTAAATTTAACATTATATAATCTAAAATAAATATACAATGCCTTTGGATTTGTAAATTGGTCTGGATTTGAAGTAAACGCTTTGTTTAAAATAGCATACAATTCTTTATTATCTCGAATATTACTATCATATAAAGTCATTGCTTTATTGACCAAATTACCATTTTTATTGTTTGGAAAATTGGCATCGTATTGATCGTATAATTTTAGCAAATCTCTTACTGCGGCTTCTTTTGTAGTAGCAGACGCAAGATCAACATTGTTTTGAAGCGTTGTGATTCCTAATAAATAAAGCTCTTCGCTTTCTGTCGGACACTTCTTCCTTAAGATGGATAAAAGCTCGTTGGCTTCTTTGAATTTAGATTGTTTAACCAATGCAGAGAGTTCCTTTTGTTTTTCGCCACAATTGACCTCTTGAGCATAAATACATCCCAAACTCATTACATAAACTAAAATAAATAAAGTTGCTTTCATTTTACACAACATTTAAATTAATCGTATTTTCTTTTGATAAACCATCTGTCATTAAACGACAATCCGATACTGATATTGGTATAATTTTCTTCTACCAAACCTGCCTTTGTAGTTCCTCTTTTTCCGTATTCAAGACCAATGTTGATATTAGAGAATGCAGAACCTAATGGAAATCCAAAACCAAGTGAAACTGCTGCATCTTTGATTGATTGATTGTTGACAATCAATCCGGTGTTTTCATATCTAAATCCACCTCTAAAAGTTATTCTTTTCCAATAGTCAGAAAACGAATTGTACTTAGGAACAAAAAAACCACCAACACTAATTTTTGCTGCATTTTGATACGTCACATTATTAATATCCTCGAATCGATTTCCGAAATTACTATTGTTTTGCCAAGTTAATTCGGCACCAACAAACCATTTTCTTAAATCTCCAATTCCAGATCCGAAAGTAAATTTAGATGGAAGTTTTAATTTGGTATTTGATACTGGAACATCGATTGGATCACCGACTTCCACTTCTGTATCAGATAAAGAACG
Source organism: Flavobacteriales bacterium (assembly GCA_031387085.1). Taxonomy (GTDB): domain Bacteria; phylum Bacteroidota; class Bacteroidia; order Flavobacteriales; family Flavobacteriaceae; genus Flavobacterium. The sequence continues at coordinate 7,990 of JANNCY010000045.1, forward strand.
CACTAATGCAATAGTTCTTTCGTTTTTGAGAGTTAAATTTGCTTGTGGCGAAAACGTTAATCCACTAAAAAAGTTTACCTTTTTATTGACTTTTCTTTGATACGAAAGTCCAGCATTTAAACCAAAACCGCTCACACTCGAGGTGTTTATTTCTCTTGTTCCATATTGTATGTCCGATTGGGCAGTCACTTTTTTTGTTTCAATCGAACCAAAATTATACTGAAGATCCAATCCTAAACTAAACGCTGAATTAATTTTATAACTAAAGGTTCCGTATACTCTGTTGATTCCTCCGCTGCCTTCAAATTTATTAACCTGATTAACGGTTGCATCCGAATTTTTTACTGAATACCCAACGGATGAAAACGGCATTAATCCAAATCCGATGGTATAATTTTTAGACGGTAATGCTATTGCCAAATAGTCGAAAGTAGTTCGTTGGGCCTTTTCATTTTGAGTGGATGTTTTAAGCTTTACGGGCGAGAAAGTACCACCAACAGAGAATGCTGTAAGTTTAAGACTTGATAAAAGTGCTGGATTTTGGATGTTGATATGGATACTATCCGGAACGAAAGACAAACCACCCATGGCTCTGTTTTCATTTGTTCCTTTAAAACGAACATCGCCAATTCCGTAAAATGAATAAGGTGATGAAGTCCCTTGTTGTGCAAATGTAACTAATGACAAAAGCAAAAATATGCTTAAACTAACTTTTTTAATCATTTTGATTGTATTGAAATAATTGATTCAAACTTTCTAATAGAAAATTTTGATTGGCAAAGATGGTATTTTTTAATCGTTTAGCCAAAAAATCTGTATCGCCACCAGTTAAAATTATGATAAAGTTTTTATAAATGTTCGAATAGGAGTTAATAAATCCGTCCATTTCAAGCGTTAATCCGTTGATTACGCCAGAGTGAATGGATTGATGTGTAGAATCTCCAATAGTATTTATCGGTTCTTCCTTGGTTAACAACGGTAAATTGGCAGTATAATTATGCAACGCTTCGTAACGCAAACGGATCCCAAGAGAAATGGCTCCGCCTAAATAATTGTCGTTTTCATCAATAAAATCGTAGGTAATACAAGTGCCTGCATCAATAATTAAGCGATTTTTCTTTGGATAGTTTAGTACCGCACCTGTTGCTAAGACCAATCTGTCAATTCCTAAAGTGTTTGGAGAACTGTATAAATTTTGAAACGGGAAGTGGTTATCTCTTGTCGTGAAATGCACATTTACTTGTTTACTGAAATGTAAAAAAGCAGCTGCTTCTACTTTCCCGACAGAAGCGACAATCATATTTTTAATAAGAGGATGCTCTTTTAGAATTTCTTCTATTTCGTTTTTGAAAAGAGCTAAATTGAAAATCTCTTTGTGTAAAAGTGTATTGTTCTCAAAAACAGCGGCTTTGACTTTCGTATTTCCGACATCAATTGCTAAAAGCATAATGGTTCCTTTTAAAATACAAAGTTACAATAGATTTTTTTGAATAAATGTTTTGTATAAAGTAAAAATCATTCTATATTTGCAGCCGCATTAGCGAGGTACCTTAGCTCAGATGGTAGAGCAATGGACTGAAAATCCATGTGTCCCTGGTTCGATCCCTGGAGGTACCACAAAAACCCGAATAGTTTTATTCGGGTTTTTTGTTTTATTTTTGAATTCCATTTCACTTAAAAATACAATGACAAATAAAAAGGTATTTATTTTCGATCTTGATGGTGTATTGGTTGACACTACCAAATATCACTTTTTAGGTTGGCAAAAAATAGCAGAACAAATTGGAATTGAATTTACTCCAGAACACAACGAACATTTAAAAGGGGTTAGCCGTGTTGGCTCACTAGATCTGATATTACAACTCGGCAACGTTCAAACTACACAAGAAGATAAAAACAAATGGCTTAAACAAAAAAATATAAACTATATGTCGTATATAGAAAATATGGATGGAAGTGAAATTATACCTGGAGTTTTCAATGTTTTAGACTATTTGAAAGACAAAAATCAACTAATTGTTTTAGGATCAGCCAGTAAAAATGCACGAACTATCTTAGAAAAAACCAATACAATACACTACTTTGATGCCATAGTAGATGGTAACGATGTTACCATTCCGAAACCAAATCCAGAAGTTTTTTTAAGAGCGGCCAAGTCGGTGAATGTGATGAATGAAAATGCTGTTGTTTTTGAAGACTCAATTGCAGGTATCCAAGCGGCCAATAGCGCTAAAATGACGAGTATCGGAATTGGCGACGAGAAAATTTTATTTGAAGCAAAATACTTGTTCAAAAAATTCAATTTCATTGATGTATCTTTTATAGAATCCTTAATTAACTTAAAAAATTAATAGTTATTTTTAAAACTATCATTGTTATTTTTCATATAAATGTCCGTAAAATCCGGACGTTTTTCTATTTTTGACCATGCTAAAAATAGGTCATCGCGGCGCAAAAGGATATGCAGACGAAAATACATTGGCTTCATTTCAAAAAGCAATTGATTTGCATTGTGACGGAATTGAACTTGATGTGCATTTGAGTTTGGACGACGAAATTATGGTCATCCATGATGCAGCGATTGACCGAACTACAAACGGCATCGGACTTGTAAAAGATAAAAAAGCCTCAAAATTAAAGCGATTTGGAATCCCAACTTTGGAAGATGTTTTCCTTTTAATAAATAAAAAATGCTTCATAAACATCGAAATTAAAGAGCCAAAAGCTACTTTTAAAGTAGTTGCACTAGTTCAAAAATTCGTTTCTGAAAAACAATGGAATTACAATCAGATTCTTATTTCAAGTTTTGATTGGGAAGTTTTAAATCAAGTTTCAATGCTGAATTCAAACCTACTAATTGGAGTGCTAACCGATTCTGATTTTGAAAAAACTTTGTCTTTTGCCCAAAAAATAAATGCCTATTCGATACACCCTTTTCACCAATTATTAGCAAAAGAAAAAGTAACTTTGTGGCAACAAAATGGTTTTTTGGTTTTCCCTTGGACAGTCAACGATCCTGATGAAATTGCATTGCTGAAATCCTTTAATGTAGACGGAATAATTTCTGATTTTCCCGATAAAATATGAACTCAAAATACGATATAATCATTGTTGGTGGCGGCGCAGCTGGATTTTTTACAGCTATCAATTGTGTTGAAAAAAATCCCAAACTAAAAGTAGCCATACTCGAACGCGGTCAGGAAGTGCTATCAAAAGTCAGAATTTCTGGAGGCGGAAGATGCAATGTTACGCATGCTTGTTTTGTACCCAACGATTTGGTGAAATTTTATCCACGTGGTGAAAAAGAACTGCGCGGTCCATTTCATCAATTTTGCTCGGGCGATACAATCGAATGGTTTGAGAAACATGGCGTCGAATTGAAAATCGAAGAAGACGGACGCATGTTTCCTGTTTCCGATTCATCACAAACCATTATTGATTGTTTTATTTCCGCTACAAAGAAAATGGGAATTGACGTTGTAACAGGCCAAAGTGTGAAATCGATATTCAAAGGTCTTGATTATTGGAAAGTAGAAACCCATCACGAATCGTTTTCGTGTCAGAAATTAATTATGACTACCGGAAGCAATCCGAAAATTTGGGAGATGCTCACTGAAATTGGTCATTCGATTGTTCCACCAGTACCTTCTTTATTTACCTTCAATATAAAAGACAATCGAATTAAAGATTTGATGGGCGTTTCGGCTTTGGCTACGGTGAAAGTTAAAAACTCAAAGTTGGAAGCAAGTGGTCCATTATTAATAACCCATTGGGGAATGAGTGGCCCAGGGATTTTAAGGCTTTCTGCTTGGGGTGCGCGTGAATTACACAATAAAAACTATCAGTTTGTTATTCAGGTAAATTGGTTAAATGATGCAACGATTGAAGAAACTACATCGAAATTAAAAGAATTAAAGTTGGAACATTCTAAAAAAGCAGTTTCCAAAAAATCGCCATTTGCCTTTCCAAATCGATTGTGGGAAAGTTTGGTTCTAGCATCCGAAATTAGTGAGGATACCAAATGGGCCGATTTGACTAAAAACCAACTTCAGAATTTAGCTATGCAATTAGTCAACGGCGAATTTCAAGTCAATGGTAAAAGCACTTTTAAAGAAGAATTTGTAACGGCCGGTGGCATCGATTTAAAAGAAATCAACTTCAAAACCATGCAAAGCAAGCTCCATGAAAATTTATATTTTGCTGGCGAAATAGTCAATATTGACGCCATAACTGGTGGATTTAATTTTCAAAATGCGTGGACGAGCGGATTTATCATTGCTGAATCCATTTAGGAAAATAATTACAGGAAAATCTGTAAGTTGTTCAAAATCTGACTATATTTGATTCTCATATATTCTTCAGACCATGAAAAAACAACTACTTTTCAATTTTATTTTCTTTTTTAGTTTTTATCTTGGACATTCCCAATTCAATGAAGGATTTGAAAATACTACAGGTCCGGATGCTTTACCTTCCACAAATTGGACATTAGGTAGTGGCAATTGGTCGGTTTTTGACAATGGTGTTGGGTCAAATCGATGGGGAATTAATTCTGTAATTGCAACACCTCCATTGGTACACGCCGGCACAAATGCTGCCTACATGAACCGGGATCAAACAGGTGGTGCCGGGTTAACTTCAGAAGATTATTTGGCAACTCCTTTAGTGACTTTTCCGATGAATGGGAAGTTGAGTTTTTTTAGCAGAACTTTCACAAACGGAAATACCGGAACTATTTATCAAATTAAAGTTTGTTCTGGCGCTGGTTCGCCAACTAATCCTTCAAATTATACATTAACCCTTGCTGAATTCACAGAAGATCAAATTTCAGCTGATTTTAATATTTATGAGCAAAAAATAATCAACTTACCAGCCGCTTTAGTTGGAACACAGGGATATATTGCCTTTGTAAGAAAGAATACTCAGGTCACTGCGTCCATAGATGGTGACAGATGGCTGGTAGATGATGTAAGTATCTATCAAGGATGCCAAGTGCCAAGCTCATTGGCTACGGCAGGAGTGTTTACTAACAGCGCCAATTTAACATGGGCCAACCCAAGCGGTGCCAATTCATGGGAAATTGAGGTTTTGCCTGCAGCGTTATCTCCTACCGGTTTTGGTGTAGCTTACAATGGTGGATTACCTTATTCGGCTGCGAGTACTTCTTATGGATCACCGTTAACACAAACACCTTTAACGCCTTTAACTTCCTATAAATTTTATGTTCGTACTATTTGTGCCGGGAACATACCAAGTGAATGGATAGGTCCGTTTATTTTCGCTACTACAGGACCACCTCCAGTCTGTGGTGGAAACTTTGTCGATGCCGGAGGAACAACTGGGAATTATCCCAATAACTCTACAGCAGTGAACGGAACAACTGTTATTTGTCCAACAATTTCAGGTGAAGTTGTTACGGTAACCTTTACCTCATTTAGTACGCAATCAAATGCTGATTTTTTAAGTGTTTATGATGGCAATAGTTCTTCAGCACCATTATTAGGAACATTTTCAGGAAGTGCACTACCTCCTTCTTTTACTTCAAGTGCAGCAAATGGTTGTTTGACGTTTGTATTTGTTTCGAATGCAACAACCAATGCTCTAGGATGGATAGCCAATGTGACTTGTGGACCGCCACCGACATGTCCTACCCCACATAATTTAGTGGCAAACTTAATTACTTACTCTTCAGCAAATATAGGCTGGATTAGTCCAGGTCCCGCAACAACGTGGCAAGTTATTACCTTACCATTAGGTTCGCCTCCTCCAACAGCTGCAACGACAGGATGGATTCCAGCACCAACAAATCCCTTTTTAATCACAGGATTGTCTTCAGGAACTTGTTATTCAGTGTATGTTAAAAGTGATTGTAGTTCCTCATCAAATGGTTTAAGTCTGTGGTCATCCGTCTTAACATTTTGTACTCTGGCAGCCCCACCTGTATGTGGCGGTAACTTTACAGATCAAGGTGGCCCTGCAGGCAATTATCCAAACAATTCCAACAATGTTGTAACAATATGCCCATCTGTTCCTGGCGATATGGTCACAGTTACATTTACTAGTTTTAATACCGAACCGGCTTTTGATGCGCTGTATGTGTATGATGGAAATTCAGCCACCTCAACTCAAATTATAAGTCAAAATAGTGGCGGAAATGTCCCAGGTGGAGTGCCAGGTGGTTATTGGGGAAGCACAATTCCTGGGCCTTTTACTGCTAATAACCCTAGTGGTTGTTTGACATTTAGATTTAGAAGCGACGGTTCTGGCGCTAACTCTGGCTGGGTTGCAAATATTACCTGCGGACCACCACCACCGTGTCCTTCTCCAAGCAATTTGACAACAACCGTAACTGCAACAACTATAAATTTAGATTGGAGCAGCTTAGGATCGGCAACAACATGGCAATATCTTATTTTAGCTCCCGACGCTACTAATCCAGCAGTAGCGACAGTGGGAACTCCTGCACCAACACATCCGTTTTTAATTACAGGATTAACTCCGGGAACATGTTATAAAATATATCTTAGAAGTGATTGTACTTCATCATCAAATGGTTTGAGTCCATGGTCGAATGGATTTTCTTTCTGTACTCCAACTACACCAGCTGTTTGTGGTGATGTTTTTACTGATACAGGTGGTGTTTCCGACAACTATCCTAATAATTCCAATAGTACTGTTACAATATGCCCAACCGTTCCGGGAGGGATTGTGACTATTACCTTTACTAGTTTTGATATTGAACCAACTAATGATGCGCTATACGTATACAACGGAAATTCTACCTCTTCACTACCGATTTACAGTGGAAATAATGGCGGAAATGTTCCGGGTGGAGTGATAGGTGGCTATTGGGGAACTACCATTCCCGGGCCTTTTACTTCCAACAATGCATCGGGTTGCCTGACTTTTAGATTTAGAAGTAACAATTCGGTGACAAATAGTGGCTGGACAGCAAACGTAACTTGTGGCACCTTAGACAGAATAATCCTGAATGCTTTTATTGATGCCAATAACAATGGTGTAAAAGACGGCAACGAAATTAATTTCACCCATGGTGCTTTTACCTATCAACTGAACGATTCCGGGGTTAATAATTATATAACTCCTGCTAACGGCACCTATATTTTGTCTGATTCCAATCCAAGCAATAGTTATGATTTTAGTTATTTAATAAATTCACAATTTGCTCCTTATTATTCTTCAACAATGAATTATAGTAATATTTCAATCCCACCAGGAAGTGGCGTTCAATATTTATATTTTCCAATTACAGTACTAGCTCCATTTACTGATGTTTCAATTACTATTGTATCAGGTGCACCAAGACCAGGGTTTCCTTATTTAAACAAACTCGTTTATAAAAACAATGGCACAACAACTGTATCAGGCACGATAACATTCGTTAAGCCTCCTGTTGTTTCCATTTCATCCATTGTGCCAACAGGAACTATAGCAAATGCAACCGGATTTACCTTCGATTATTCCAATTTAAATCCAAATGAAACCCGTTATATACATGTAACGATGGCTGTTCCACCAATTCCAACTGTTAATCCGGGTACTATTTTAACAAGCAACGCCTTTATTCCTATTCCAGCAGCCGGAGATATAAACCCCGATAATAATTACTGTACTCATTCGAGGATTGTTGTAGCTTCTATAGATCCGAATGACAAATCAGAAGCGCATGGCCCTCAAATCCAATACAATCAATTTACGGTAAATGATTATTTGTATTACACCGTGAATTTCCAAAATGAGGGAACCGCCGATGCCATAACGGTTCGCATTGAAGATGTATTGGATGCCCAATTAGACGAGACCAGTATTAGAATGGTAGATGCAAGTCATCTCTATACGATGCATCGTATCAATAATCAAATCACCTGGACTTTTGACAATATCAATTTACCTCCAAAATCTGTAAATGAAGAATTGAGCAAAGGGTATGTTTTATTTCAGGTGAAATTAAAACCGGGCTTTGCGATTGATGATATTATCCCTAATACGGCTTCGATTTATTTTGATACGAATCCTGCAATCATTACCAACACTTTCAACACGCAGTTTGTGGCATTAAACAATTCGGACTTTGAATCGGCGGATTTTATTATTTCACCAAATCCTGCAACTAATAATGTGGAAATACAAGTACAGAATACATCAGAAACTATTGAAAGTATTTCCATAACCGATGTACTTGGTAAAACTATCCGCAGCGTTAACGCTATTTCAAACAACCAGGTTCAAATTGATGTTTCTAGTCTTTCACAAGGGATTTACTATGTTGAAATAACCACAACAAACCATCTGAAACAAGTGAAAAAATTAGTGATAGAATAACTACATCATTTCCTCTTTTATACTAAAAATCCTGATTCTTCAGGATTTTTTATTTTATACCATCAGGAAGCCAAAGCGATGTTAAAAAAATCGTTCTTTTTTATTTAAGTAATTAAAAATCAATGTATATTTGAGTTCCTAAAAAACCAATTAAACATGAAAAAACAATTACTCTTTATTTTTGCTCTACTGTTTACTTGCATTTTTAATTCCAACGCACAAACACCTGTTTGTGGCGGCACGTTCACAGATCCAGCTGGACCTAATGCAAATTATGCATTTAATTCCGATTATACAGTTACCATTTTTCCAACAAATCCAGGAGAACAAGTAACAGTTACTTTTACATCATTTGCAGTAGAAGCAGATTGGGATGCTTTGTATGTTTACAATGGCGATTCAACTGCTGCACCTCAAATTGCGAGTACAAATCCTGCCGCCAACGTGCCAGGTGGAATTGCTGGCGGTTTTTGGGGAGCTGTAAATCCAGGGCCCTTTACTTCTTCACATCCAAGCGGTGCTTTAACCTTTAGATTTAGAAGTGATGAGGTCATAAACCAAGCGGGTTGGATAGCCAATGTAACGTGTAGTTTACCACCGAATTGTCCGAGTCCTACACAATTAATTGCTACCTCTATAACTACCAATTCATTAGTTTTGAGTTGGTCAAGCCCTTTAACTAGTGTCTCTTGGGAATATTTGGTATTACCTTGTGGTAGCCCGGCACCAATTTCAACTCCTATAACACCTGCAAATGTAGTTCAAGTAAATCCATATACAATTACTGGATTAAACCCCGGTACGTGCTATGATATTTATATTAGAGCCATTTGCACCCCACTATATATCAGTAATTGGTCACCTCCTAGAACAGTCACTACATTACAAGCACCTCCAGTTTGCGGAGGTACTTTTACAGATTTAGCAGGACCTACTGTAAATTATGCCAATAATTCTGATTCAACCGTCACCATTTGTCCAACAAATCCTTTAGATAAGGTTACGGTTACTTTTACTGCTTTTAATACGGAAGCCAATTGGGATGCCTTGTATGTTTTTAATGGAAATTCTATTACAGCTCCTCAAATCGCAAGTGCTAATGCAGCAGCAAATGTGCCTGGCGGACTTGCTGGAGGTTTTTGGGGAACTACAATTCCAGGACCTTTTACATCCACTGATGCCAGTGGTTGTTTGACATTCCGATTTAGAAGTAACAATACTGGAACCCGCGCGGGATGGATTGCTAATGTTACTTGTGCGCCACCTCCAACATGCCCAAGTCCAACACAATTGATTGTTACCAATATAACTGTCAACTCCGTAGTTTTGGGTTGGACAAATAATGGAAGTGGTACTTCATGGGATATTATTGCCTTGTCTTGTGGAAGCCCAGCTCCTACCGCTGCAACAACAGGGTGGATTACTGCGACTGTAAACCCATTTGTCTTTCCTGGATTAACTTCAGGAACGTGCTATAATTTTTATGTGAGAGCCATCTGTAGTAACGGTACCGACATTGGTCCTTGGTCTGCTTTCGTAACAGCAACTACACTAGCAGCATCACCAGTTTGTGGCGGCAATTTTGTAGATGCTGGAGGACCAACTGCCAATTATCCAAATAATTCCGATTCGACAGTTACCATTTGTCCAACTATTCCTGGACAAATTGTTACGGTAACTTTTACTGTGTTTAATACCGAAGCTACATGGGATGCCTTGTATGTTTTTGATGGAAATACACTTTCATCACCTCAAATTGCAAGTGCCAATCCGGCGGCGAATGTTCCTGGTGGACTTGCTGGTGGCTTTTGGGGCGCTACAATTCCAGGACCTTTTACATCCACTGACCCTAGTGGTTGTTTGACATTTCGATTTAGAAGTGATAACACTATTAATAATCCAGGGTGGATTGCTAACATTACGTGTTCGCCTCCACCAACTTGCCCAAAACCAACAACATTGGTAACTTCTGGAGCTACCATAAATTCGGTTACTTTAGGTTGGACCAATAATAGTCCTGCAACATTATGGGAAGTAGTTGCTTTGCCATGTAATACTACTCCAACAATAACCACAACGGGAACCCAAACCAATTTAAATCCGTTTATCATTACTGGATTAGTGCCTTCTACTTGTTATAATTTATTTGTTAGAGCGATATGTTCGGAAACTGATTTGAGTCTTTGGTCCGTTGGATTGCCTTTTACTACACTATCAATTCCGCCAGTTTGTGGTGGTAATTTTATAGACAATGGTGGATTAAATGCCAATTATTTAAACAATTCGGATGCAACTGTTATTATTTGTCCAACCATTCCTGGCGAAGTTGTAACGGTGACTTTTACTGCATTTAATGTGGAAGCCACATGGGATGCCTTATATGTTTATGATGGAACCTCAATTGCATCTCCACAAATTACAAGTTCAAATCCTACAGGAAATGTACCTGGCGGAGTTCCTGGAGGTTATTGGGGAAATACCATTCCTGGTCCGTTTACTTCTTCTGACCCAAGTGGTTGTTTAACATTTCGATTTAGAAGCGATAATTCGGTAAACACTTCGGGCTGGACATCTACTATTTCATGTGGCCCAGCTGTCGATAAAATACAACTGGTGGCTTTTGTCGATCTAAACAATAATGGTATAAAAGAAAGTACAGAAAGTTTTTATACCCATGGTTCGTTTGTCTACCAACAAAATAATACGGGTCCAATGACAAATGCTTATTCTCCAACTGGTCGCTATGATTTATTGGCCTCCAATCCTACCAATACGTATGATTTTAGTTACCAAGTACAACCAGAATATGTATCGTATTATAGCTCAGGAACTACTTCTTATAACGATGTTGCTATTCCTGTTGGAAGTGGAACAAACGTATTGTACTTCCCAATTACACTAACGCAAACTTACAATGATGTAACGATTTCTATTGTTCCTTTAAGTCCACCACGCCCTGGACTAACTTACATCAATAGAATTATATATAAAAATATTGGACTAACAGCAACCTCTGGAAACATTACTTTTACCAAGCCAACTCCAGTTGCCATAACGAATGTTAGCCAATCTGGTGCTGTTATTACAACGGCTGGTTATACCTATGCTTTTACAAATTTACTACCCAACGAAACGCGCTTTTTTAATGTTACGATGAGTGTCCCTAGCAGTCCAACGGTAGTTTTAAATGATGTATTAACAGCTAGTGTGACTATAACGGCTCCAGCGAATGATATCAATTTGATCAATAATACTAGCAACAGTTCTCAAATTGTTCTGAATTCATTTGATCCAAATGATAAGATGGAAGCACATGGTGATGAAATTCCTTTTAGTCAATTTGCTCCTACTGATTATTTGTATTACACGATTCGTTTCCAAAACAACGGAACTGCCAATGCTATTAATGTTCACATAACTGATGTTTTGGATCCATTATTAGATGAAACAAGTATTCGTATGATTAGTGCCAGTAACAATTATACCATGAATAGAATTAGCAATACACTTTCTTGGGATTTTAGAAACATTCAATTAGTACCTTCGAGCGTGAGTCAGGATTTGAGTAGAGGTTATATTTATTTTAAAATTCGAATGAAACCAGGATTTGTCGCTGGTGACATAGTTGCCAACAACGCATCCATCTTTTTTGATTCAAATCCGCCAATCGTTACCAATACATTCAATACTAAATTCATCACTTTATTAGGTACTATTGACAATGTAGTTGGCAATTTTGTAATGTATCCGAATCCAACTTCTAATGTAGTTACTATCAGTATGCAAAATACAACAGACACTATAGAAAGTGTTTCCATCATTGATGTTTTGGGTAAAACCATTACTAGTAGTAAGGATTTAAATTCAAATGAAACGACTATAGATGTTTCGAATTTAGCCAAAGGAGTTTATATGGTTGAAATAACCACAACAAGTCATTTACAATCGACTAAGAAATTAGTGATTAATTAAACTATTATCATTTTTATCTTTAAATCCCAGAAGTTCATTTTTCGGGATTTTTATTTACTGATAAATCGCTATCTTTGGATAACAAAATCTCCCAACTATGAAAAAATTACTCCTTTTATTTGCCTTATTGTGTATTACTGTTAGCAACGCACAAATAAATACTCAAGTAACCGCTTATGCAGTTTGTGATTCCAACAATGACGGTATGGCAGTATTTGACTTGACCTCAAAAGTGCCTGAAATTTTAAATAATCTAAATCCAGCGATTCATACCACTACGTTCCATGAGACCTTGACTGGCGCTCAAACGGGTACTATGACAATATTGAATCCATCTGCTTATTTTAATATAAGCTTTAACATCCAACAAATATATGTTCGTGTTGTGAATACACAAACGAGTACCACTTCGTTTACCTCTTTTACGATTGTGGTAAATCCTACTCCAATTGCAAATCCTGCTTCATTGTTTTTTTGTGATCCACTGGAACTTGTTATTTATAATTTAAATTCGAGTATTCCACAAATAATTGGTGGTGCCGTTAGTTTTACCGTTAGTTTTCATTTAACACAAGCTGATGCACAAAATAATGTTGGACCAATACCTGGTGATTTTTTTGTGCCTACTGTACAACCAGTTCAAATATTATTTGCTAGAGTTCAAGACCCTACTACGGGATGTTTTGCTATAACAACTTTAACGTTAAATACAAATAACTGCACTCCTCAAACCTGCGCTGCTCCTACCAATTTAGCAGTAACTAATATATCAAGTACTTCTGCTGTATTGAGTTGGAATACCCAGATTCCCGGAGCATGGCAAATTCTTGTTCTTCCATTTGGATCACCAGCACCAACGGCTTCAATTGCTGGCTGGATAGCTTCGACAACAAATCCATTTGTCGTTACGGGATTAATGCCAGATGTTTGTTATTCTTTTTATGCACGAAATGTCTGCGGACCAAATTCTGGCGGTGCTAGTACTTGGACAGGCCCAGTGAGTTTTTGCATGTTCAATTGTTCCAACAACGCGCAATGCCTTGAAAGTTTAGAGTTAATCGCTTTTATAGACACCAACAACAATGGCGTTAAAGATGTTGGGGAAAGTAACTTTTATAATGGAAATTATGTTTACAGTATTAACTCAGGAACTCCAATTTATGCGAGTTCCAATAATGGTAATTTCTACATCTTTGAAAACAATCCAGCCAATTCCTATCAATTGAGTTATACAGTAAATGCCGGACTTGGAAGTTATTACAGTTCTTCAAGTACCTATAGCAATGTGAGTGTCCCTACAGGTGGCGGAAGTACTACTTATTACTTCCCAATTACACAGTTGCAACCCTACAATGATTTGGAAGTTCAGATTGTTCCTTACAATAATCCACGACCTGGATTTACCTATACAAATGCCATTCATTATATAAACAAAGGAGCTCAAACAGTAAATTCTGGAACGGTAACTTTCACCAAAAGCACAGCGGTTTCTATAAGCAACATTTCGCAAAGCGGAACAACAACAACGCCAACAGGTTTTAGCTATACCTTTTCTAATTTAGCGCCAAATGATTCACGTACTATTTTAGTTACGCTACAAGTGCCAACTATACCAACCGTAAATTTGGGTGATTTAGTAACCAATTCTGCTTCAATAGTGCCAAGTGCTGGAGATGCTTTCCCAATAGATAATAACTTCTCTATTACGCAAACAATAGTTGGTTCGTATGATCCAAATGACAAAATGGAAGCGCATGGTAGAAAAATAGACATTGATGATTTTTCGTCGACAGATTACTTAACTTATACCATTCGCTTCGAAAACACTGGAACTGCCAATGCAGAATTTATTAGAGTCGAAGACACTTTAAATGCTTCGTTAAACGCAAGTTCTGTTGTAATACTCAATTCTAGTCATACTTTTGATGTACGACGAATTAATAATAAATTGATTTGGAATTTTTACAATATCCAATTACCCCCAACCGTAAATAGTCCAACCTTAAGCCACGGTTATGTTCAATTCAAAGTAAAACCAAACGCAGGTTATGCGATTGGCACCATTATTCCGAATAGAGCAGAAATTTATTTTGATTACAATCCGCCTATTATTACCAATCTTTTTCAAACGGAATTTGTAGATGCGTTGAGTAACACAGATTTCGAAAATACAAATTTTATTTTATTTCCTAATCCAACGCATACCTTTTTTCAAGTAGGCATGCAAAATTCAAATGAAAACATTCAAAACATAATGATTACAGATGTTTTAGGGAAAACTATAAAAAACATTAAAGACATCAACACCAATGAAACCAATGTTGATGTTTCTAATTTGTCTAAAGGAATCTATTTAATTGAGATCACAACCGAAAGCAATTTAAAAATCACTAAAAAATTAGTTGTTAATTAGAAATTAAAATACATATAAAAATCCTGTCCTTTAAACGAGACGGGATTTTTTTATGAATTCAACCACCAAATACTGGCATTTAAAACAGTGGCAAAACTTACCCAAAGTAAATACGGAATAAGAAGCAATCCGGCGACTTTATCAATTCTTTTGAATTGTGTGTAGGTTTCAAAAATCATCAACCAAAGTAAAATAATTTCAATTAATGCTATAAGCGGATTGTGTAATCCGAAAAACAAATACGACCACAAAGCGTTTAATCCCAATTGAATTATAAAAAACAGAAACGCTTTTTTTACATTTTCCCTATCAGATTCGATGTGGTTCCAAATGAGTCCACCAGCAACCCCCATCATCGCGTAAAGCAATGTCCAAACTGGTCCAAATAGCCAATTCGGCGGATTAAAAACCGGCTTTACCAAAGTTGGATACCAAGTGAGAATACTTTCACGTGTTACCGTTCCTGATAAATAACCAATTACCAAACACGTCATTACCACTAAAACAATTCGAATTATCCTTTGCATGTTGAATAGATTTTTAACAAATATAGGAAACGATATGGAACGACTTTGCAAAATAAGTATCTTTGTCGCTCGAGTCCGTTTTTTGGCCGAACTGAACAACGTTAAAATTGTAATAGTATGACTTCCGAAAAGGATTTTATTTTCTCCTCCAACGCTCCAACTATCGAAGAAGCTAACTTTGAATGGAGCGCACCAAGCAATATCGCATTAGTTAAATATTGGGGGAAAAAAGAAAACCAGATCTCCGCAAATCCTTCTATAAGTTTTACTTTGGATAATTGTAAGACGATTACTAAAGTTAATTTTATACGAAAACACTTCGATACTTCGGCTTCGCTCAGTACAGGCGTGCTCAGTGTGACAAATGCTGAGTTTTCATTTGATTTATTATTTGAAGGACAACCTAAAGACGATTTCAAACCAAAAATTCAGAAGTTTTTAGAACGAATTGAAAGTTATTGTTCGTATTTGAAAAGCTATCATTTCACTATTGATACAAAAAATACTTTTCCGCACAGTTCCGGAATTGCATCATCGGCATCCGGAATGGCAGCATTAGCAATGAACATAATGAGTTTGGAAAAGGAATTGAATCCATCAATGTCGGAAGATTTCTTTTATCAAAAAGCATCATTCTTAGCACGATTGGGTTCGGGAAGTGCGTGCCGAAGTATCATAGGAAACGTTGTTGTTTGGGGAAAACATGCAGAAATTGAAAACAGTTCCGATTTATTTGGCGTTGCATTTTCATCTGATATTCATCCAATTTTCACGAATTATCAAGATACTATTTTGTTGGTGGATAAAGGCGAAAAGCAAGTTTCTAGTACTGTTGGACACGATTTAATGCACAATCATCCTTTTGCCGAACAGCGTTTTTTACAAGCACATCACAATTTATCGGCTATGAAATGCGTTTTAGAGAATGGAAATTTAGACGATTTTATTAAAATTGTTGAAAACGAAGCGCTGACATTGCACGCTATGATGATGACATCTCTACCTTATTTTATTTTGATGAAACCAAATACGTTAGAAATTATAAACAAAATTTGGAAGTTTAGGAATGAAACTAAGATTCCGGTTTGCTTTACGTTAGATGCTGGAGCTAATGTTCATGTTTTGTATCCTGAAAACGTTATAGTTGAAACATTGCAATTTATTAAGGACGAATTAGTTGGCTATTGTCAAAATGGTCAGTATATTTGTGACCAAATTGGTTTTGGGAGTGAATCGTTAATTATCAATTAAATATATGAAAGGACCTTTGTTTTACTCAAAAATATTACTCTTCGGAGAATATGGAATCATAAAAGATTCTAAAGGTTTGTCCATTCCCTACAATTTTTATAACGGCGCACTCAAGGTGGATGAGAATCCATCTGAAGAAGCGATAAAATCCAATTTAAATTTAAAAAAGTTTGTTGTTTATTTAGAGCAATTGCAAAACGACCCATCCGATTTAGTGACGTTTAATTTGGACGTTTTAAAAACGGATGTTGCACGCGGAATGTATTTCGATTCGAGCATCCCACAAGGGTATGGCGTTGGAAGTAGTGGTGCTTTGGTGGCTGCGATTTACGACAAATATGCCAATAACAAAATCACGGTTTTAGAGAATTTGACTCGTGAAAAGTTACTGCAATTAAAAACGATTTTCGCACAAATGGAATCGTTTTTCCATGGGAAAAGTTCTGGTTTAGATCCGTTGAACAGTTATTTGAGTATTCCGATTTTAATCAATTCGAAAGACAATATTGAAGCAACTGGAATTCCAACGCAAAGCACTAGTGGCAAAGGCGCGGTCTTTTTGTTAGATTCTGGGATTGTTGGTGAAACCGCTCCAATGGTAAACATCTTTATGGAAAACTTAAAAGATCAAGGATTTCGTACGATGCTGAAAAACCAATTTGTAAAATATACCGATGCTTGTGTCGAGAATTTTTTAGGAGGCGATTTGAAATCGTTGTTTTCCAATACGAAGAAACTTTCTAAAGTGGTATTGAATAATTTTAAACCGATGATTCCAGAGCAATTTCACAGTATTTGGCAAAAAGGAATTGATAGTAACGATTACTACTTAAAGCTCTGCGGTTCTGGCGGAGGAGGTTACATTCTTGGTTTTACCGAAGATTTAGAGAAAGCAAAACAATCACTTAAAGATTATAAACTTGAAGTGGTTTACCAATTTTAAGTCCAATTGTCAATTGTCAATTATCACACGAGCTTTAGCGAACTGGCGTAGCAATTATCAATTGTTAATTAATCAAGATGCTTAGCAGAAAATCCAAATTTACTTTACTGAAAATCATCAGTATGTTTTCTGTAATTCGCGGCTATAACATTCCTGTTATTGCATTAGCACAATATTTATCTGCGATTTTTATTATGGCTCCCGAAAAAAGAGCGTTAACCATATTGCTTGATTTTAATTTGTTTATCATCGTAATTGCATCGGGTTTGACCATAGCATCGGGTTATATCATTAACAATTTTTACGACAGCAAAAAAGATTTAATCAATCGCCCAAACAAATCCAAGCTTGACCGATTGGTGAGTCAGAAAACAAAACTGCAAGTCTATTTTTCCGTCAATTTTATATCCGTTTTATTAGCTTGTTTTGTGTCTTTTAGAGCTGTATTGTTTTTCTCTGTATATATTTTTTTGATATGGTTTTACTCACACAAACTCAAAAAATTTCCAATTATCGGAAACTTAACAGCGTCGCTTTTGGCTGTTTTGCCTTTCTTCGCCATATTGTTGTATTATAAAAACCTGTATCCACAAATTTTTGCCCATGCGACCTTTTTGGGTTTGCTGCTTTTAATTCGTGAAATTATAAAAGACTTGGAAAATATTAAAGGTGATATAGCTAACGATTATCAGACGATTCCTGTAAAATACGGAGAAAATTTTGCTAAAAAAATCATTACTGTATTAACGATTTCGACGGTAATTCCTGTTTACTTTCTTGTCGAAATTTACGATGTAGGTTATATGGACATTTACTTTTATGTGAGTTTGATTGTGTTAATCTTCTTTCTCAGCTTACTTTGGAAAGCAAACTCCAAACCACAATATAATGGATTGCACAACTTATTGAAATTTCTAGTAGTTTCGGGGGTTTTTAGTATCGTTCTTATCAATCCAGAAGTATTGATACACGGAAGAAGTTATTTAAGGATATAACTTAATCTTCTTTAAACCAACTTGAATACATTACGTAATTGTTGGAAATTCGTTCGATTTCACCTGCAAATTCAGAGGTGTTGATGTCTTTCACTTTTTTGGCAGGAACTCCAGCGTAAATCGTTCCTGATTCAACTACTGTATTTTGAGTTACTACGGCTCCAGCTGCAACAATGGCGTTGCTTTCTATGATGCAATTGTCCATGACAATGGCGCCCATTCCAATCAACACATTATCGTGAACCGTGCAACCATGAACGATGGCGTTGTGACCAATAGACACATTATTGCCAATAATCGTGGGATGTTTTTGATAGGTACAATGGATGATGGCACCATCTTGAATGTTGACTTTATTTCCGATTTTTATGAAATGGACGTCGCCTCGAATTACAGCGTTGAACCAAATACTGCATTGAGAACCGATTTCGACGTCGCCAATTATCGTTGCGTTTTCAGCAATGTAGCAATCTTCTGGAATTTGAGGATGTTTACCGTTTACCGCTTTGATTATCATTGCCATTTCATTAATTCACCGCCGGACAATTACAATGGTATTTCTCTGGCTGACAGAATAAGTTAATTCCTAAGGTGATTTGATGAAATCCTCCATTGTCAAATTTCACATTCCCTAACAAATGAGAATACGTGTAGGAAAACATAAAACTCTTGAAA
>JANNCY010000192.1:0-13109 GCA_031387085.1 Flavobacteriales bacterium
TAAAATTGGGTTGCAAAATTAGAACATTTATGCAACCCAACCAATTTTATTTTATTGATTTTAACAGTATTATTTTGCTTCTCCGGTAAGTTTAAAAACCAATGATTGTGAGATGGATAAAAGAATGCTAAAGAACAATGCCGTCCAAAACGAACTCACACTAAATCCGCTAATAAAATGGTCACACATCATAATCATAAAGGCGTTAATGACTAATAAAAATAATCCTAATGTGACAATGGTAACTGGTAAAGTTAGGATAATTAGAATCGGCTTTACGAAAAAATTTAGCAATCCAAGTACAATGGAAACAGCTAATGCGCTTGTAAATTCGTCTACTGTTACACCCTTTATAAGATGCGCTAAAATCATTACAAGCAATGAAGTGACTATTATTCGAATAAGTAATTTCATAAAATTTTAAAGTCTAAAAATAGAAAAAAAGTCATTATTATTACTATTTTTTTTAAAATTTAACATAGACACCATTTTTATTTGTTAATTTTGTGATTATTAACTTTTAAAAAACAACAATATGAAAAAAATTTTACTTTCCTTTTTATTTATTGGTAGTTTAGGTGCAAATGCACAATCTACTATTTTTGCTGAAGATTGGGATGGAGTTGGACCTGGCCTTGCAGGATGGACTTTGTATAATGTAGACGGCTTGACACCTGTTCCAGCTACCGAACCCGGCGGAGGAGCACTTTCTGCTTTAGTAACGAATGCTTGGAATGTCCTTTCTTTGGCTGCTATTCAAGGGGCAACGCCTGGGTACGTATATCCAGCCGCTGCTGTAGCCGCAGGAATGGGCGGAAACATTATTGCAAGTAACTCATGGTATGCGCCAGTAGGAACTTCAGATGATTGGTTGGTTTCTCCTCTTATTGCAATTCCTGCAGGAGCAACAGCTGTAAATCTTAAATGGGCTGCCGTGAGTATGGGTTCTGCATCTTTCCTTGAAGATTACAGAGTGTACGTTTCGCCTACTGGCGGAAGTGCTGTAGCTGACTTTACAGTTTTACTAGCAGACATCAACAACGAATTAAGCGCAGGAAGTGCTAGGGTACAATTGTTGGCAGGTTATGCAGGAACTTCGATTCGTGTGGCTTTCAGAAACGACGGTATAGATCAATATGTAATGCTTTTGGATAATATTAAAGTAGACGGTACATTATCAAATGATGAGTTTTTCTCTAGTAAATTTGCTACTTATCCAAATCCAGCGAACAATAATGTAACTATTTCGAGTTCAGAAAATATTTTATTATCTGAAGTTGTAATTACTGATATCAACGGAAGAACTGTAAGTACTAATAAAATAAACAATTTAACAGAAGCTCAAATTAATGTATCTGAATTAACTTCAGGTATCTACTTTATGAATTTGACAACTGATTCTGGTAAAGCTGTTAAGAAATTTATTAAAAACTAATTTCTTTTAGTTTAATTAAAAAGTCCTCATATGCGTGAGGACTTTTTTTATTTTAAAAATGCAATTGTTTCTTCAAAAAACTGTTGTGGTTTTTCGGCATGAAGCCAATGTCCAACATCTGTAATCGTTGCCAATTGAACGTTGAGAAAGTGCTTTTTTATTCCAGGAACATCTACATCTAAAATGTAATTGGATTTTCCGCCACGAATAAACAACGTTGGGTTTTCAAAAACAGCATCATCTGGTAAAGCTGTACCTATTATATCAATATTTTTATTAAAAGCATCCAAATTAAAACGAAATGCCAATTGTCCTGGTGTAATCCAATAGAGGTTTTTCATCAAAAATTGACGCGTACCAAAATCGGGAATGTACGGATATAGAATTTCCTCTACTCTTGTTCTGTCTGGTTTTGACGTAAAATCGACAGCATTTAATCCGGCAAGAATCTCATCATGATGTGGTTTGTAATATTTGGGACCGATATCGGCAACAATTAATTTTTCGACCATTGCTGGATGCGTTGTTGCAAAAAGCATCGCTACTTTTCCGCCCATTGAATGTCCGATGATGGACACTTTTTCCAAATGATGCTCTTGGCAATATTCTAAAACATCCTTTGCCATGACATCGTAATTGAACGCATTGGAATGGAAACTTTTACCGTGGTTTCTTAAATCGAGCATGTGGACTTGAAAACCTTGTGCTGCATATTGCGAGCCAAGCGTTTTCCAATTGTCGGACATTCCTAAAAATCCGTGGATGATCAGTAATGGTTGTCCTTGTCCTTCTATTCTTGAGTATAGCATTGTTATTACGCAGAGATTCACGGAGAAACACAGAGGTTCACGGAGCGTTAATTCTTTTGTTTCCCTTAATTATATATTATTTCATTTTTTGCAAATACATGTTTACCACATTGTCCAAACCGAGATAAAGCGCTTCAGAAATCAAGGCGTGTCCGATGGAAACTTCTAATAGACCTGGAATATTTTCTTTAAAAAATTGGATGTTATCTAAACTCAAATCGTGCCCAGCATTGATACCGAGTTGCAATTCATTGGCTAAAATGGCTGCTTTGGTGTATGGTGCAATTCCGTTTTTATTTCCCAAACTGTATTGATGAGCAAATGCTTCGGTGTACAATTCGATTCTGTCGGTTCCAGTTGCTTTAGCACCTTCAATTATTTTTAAATCGGGATCGACAAAAATCGAAGTCCGAATTCCGTTTCGTTGAAATTCCTGAATTACTTCTGTCAAATACGACTGATGTTTTATCGTATCCCAACCAGCCGAAGATGTAATAGCACCAATCGCATCAGGAACTAAAGTCACTTGCGTAGGTTTTGTCTCGAGAACTAAATCGATAAAATTATGTTGTGGATTCCCTTCAATATTGAATTCAGTGAAAACAATTGGCTTTAAATCCCGCGCATCTTGATACCGAATATGTCTTTCATCTGGGCGAGGATGAATGGTGATTCCATGTGCGCCAAATTTTTGAATATCGGTTGCTACTTGTAATAAATCGGGAACATTGCCACCTCTTGCGTTGCGTAAAGTCGCTATTTTATTAATATTTACACTTAACTTTGTCATGCCATTATAAAATTATTTTATTCTAATACTTCTGTTTGCAAAAATACAAAGTTAAAATAAGGAATAATGTTCTAATTTTTGATTATTTTGCAAGCATTATTTAAACATCATTATGACAGAAATCACGGATTATATAACAAATGATTACAAAGCCATTGACAGCAAAGAAAATATTGCTGACATCTTGGATTTTTTTGTTGACGTTTCGTTTTCACATTTTCCAATAATACAAGAAGGAATCTACATTGGATGTATTGCTGCTGATGATGTCGACACTTTTGATGTTGATAAAAATGCCGCAGATTACAATTACACTCTTGAAGGATTTTTTGCAAGAAACAACATGATTTGGTTAGATGTTTTGGAAGTTTTTGCGAAAAATCACACGAATATTGTTCCAGTATTGGACGAAAATAATTCCTATTTAGGCTATTATGAATTGGAAGATATTATAAAGTTTTTCCATGAAACCCCTTTTTTAAAAGAACAAGGCGGAATTATTGTCGTTCAAAAGAGTATAGCCGAATATTCGATGAGTCAAATTACACAAATTGTAGAAAGCAATAACGGAAAGCTTTTAGGGCTATTTGTTTCAGAGGCTGATATTGAGAAAATTCAAGTCACGGTTAAAATCGCAATAGGACCAATGAATGATATTATTCAAACTTTCAGAAGGTACAATTACGAAATTATTTCCGAACATCACGAAGATAATTATCTGAACAATTTAAAAGAGCGTTCTGATTATTTGGATAAATATTTGAACATTTAAAAATGAAAATAGCCATTTTCGGACAATATTATCAAAACGACACTCGGCCAATAATCAGTGATATTTTCGCGTTCCTTGATGCCAATACTGTTGAATTGGTTATTGAAGCAACATTTCTATCCATACTTTATGAGCAAGACATACTAAAAAAAGAATATAAAACTTTTGCGAGTTATAAAGAATTGGATTCTAGTTTTGATATTTTATTAAGCGTTGGTGGTGATGGGACCTTTTTACGAGCTGCCACATTTGTTAGAGATTCGGGAATTCCAATATTGGGAATAAATGCAGGCCGGTTGGGATTTTTAGCAACGGTTCAAAAAGAAAACATAGCCACTTTTCTGCAATTGGTAATTGAAAAAAAATACACGGTTTCGGAAAGAACGCTATTAAGTTTAGAAAGTGACCCATCTAATAATCAAATAGCCGATTTAAATTTTGCGATGAATGAAGTGACTGTAAGTCGAAAAGACACCACTTCGATGATTACTATCGAAACCTATCTTAATGACGAATATTTAAATTCGTATTGGGCCGATGGTTTGATTATTTCTACACCAACAGGATCTACAGGATATTCTTTAAGTTGTGGCGGTCCGGTTTTGACACCCGATGTAAAAAGTTTTGTAATAACGCCAATCGCTCCACATAATTTAAACGCAAGACCTTTGGTAATTCCCGATGATACTGTTATAAAACTAAAAGTGTCAGGTCGGGAGGAAAATTACTTAGTTTCACTCGATTCACGCATAGCTTCCATCAATAAAAATACCGTTTTAACCATAAAGAAAACGGACTTTAAAATAAAAATGATTGAAATCCCCAATGAAACTTTTTTAAAAACCCTACGAAACAAGTTGTTATGGGGCGAAGATAAAAGAAATTAATTAATAGTTTTTATACTTCATTAGCCATTCTCATTGCGAAAATACTGCGCAAATTTAGTTATGTTAAAATTATTATTTATAAATACTAATATCATGTTTTATTAGTTTTTATAATTATTATATTTGCACGCTATTTTCGATTATGAAAAAACTGATTTTATTTATTATAGTATTAGGATTTACAAAGCTAAATGCCCAGATTAATGAAATTGGTGTTTTTCTAGGCGGAAGTAATTTTATAGGAGATGTTGGAAAAACAAATTACATCGCTCCCAATGAACCTGCTTTTGGTTTAATTTACAAATGGAATAAAAGTCCGAGACATGCCTATCGCTTTTCGTTAATTCAAAGCACATTGTCGGGAAATGATTTAGAATCTAAAGTACCTGGCAGGTATAAAAGAGCATTGCGATTTAAAAACAGTATTACAGAACTATCAGCAGGATTGGAGTTTAACTTTTTCGATTTTAATTTACATGAGTTAACTCGAAAAACGACTCCGTATGTATTTACCGGAGCTACTTATACTTTTTATGATGGTTTGTTCTTTTTGGGAGATAAAACGAAGTCTGATTCCAAACACGCCACAATTGGAATCCCAATGATAGTAGGTATTAAATCCAACATCCTTACTAAGTTAATCTTAGCAGTAGAAGTCGGGGCGCGATATACATTTGCAGATGATCTTGATGGAAGCAATCCAACCAACGAAAATTTGCAAACACAACAATTTGGAAATATAAATAGTAATGATTGGTATGTTTTTACAGGTTTTACGTTAACCTATACCTTTGGAGAAAAACCTTGTTACTGTGCAGATTAAACTATGAGCTTATTAGAATCGATAGACGCAACTAATTTACCCAAACATCTAGCTATAATAATGGATGGCAATGGACGATGGGCTAAACAAAAAGGTCTAATCAGAGCTATTGGTCATGAAAATGGCACCAAATCGGTTCGAGTTACAGTTGAAACCTGTGCAAAATTAGGAGTCGAAAATCTTACTCTTTATGCCTTTTCAACCGAAAACTGGAACCGTCCGAAATTGGAAGTGGATACGTTGATGAAACTTTTAGTTCGCTCGTTAAAAAATGAATTAAAGACACTTCAGGAAAATAACATCCGTTTAAATTCTATTGGAAATTTAGAGAAACTACCAAAATCCATTCTTAAAGAACTCAATGAAGTTATCGCTTTAACCAAAAATAACTCTCAAATGACACTCACTTTAGCTTTGAGTTATGGCTCTAGAGAAGAAATACTAAATGTTGTTAAAAATATAAGCGATAAAGTTAAAAATAATATAATTTCAATAGATAGTATTGATGAATCAATTATTAATCAGCATCTTTACACGCACAATCTACCCGATGTAGATTTACTAATAAGAACAAGCGGTGAACACAGAATAAGTAACTTTTTGCTATGGCAAATATGCTATGCAGAATTTTATTTTACGGATGTGCTTTGGCCAGATTTCAAAGAAAATGATTTATATGAGGCCATCATTAGCTATCAAAAAAGAGAACGCAGATTCGGAAAAACAAGTGAACAAATTAAAAAAAACAGTAGTGTTGAATAAAATTATAGGAACGTTATTATTTTCCTTACTTATCGGAAATCAATTTTCAGTCCAAGCCCAAGAAAGAATCCCATTTGATCAAGGAACAAAATATATTTTAGCAGATGTAAATGTTACAGGTAAAATAACTTTTAATAAACAAACTGTAGTCACTTTTGCCGGACTCGAAAAAGGGCAAAACATTACTGTTCCGGGAGAAGAAATAAGCAATGCTATAAAAAAATTAGGAAAACTTGGCCTTTTTAGTGATATCGATTTTTATGTAAACGAAATAAAAGGAGATAGTATATATTTGGAATTATTCATCGTTGAGTTGCCTAAATTGAGTGATGTAAAAATAAAAGGAATTAAAAAAGGAAAAGTAGAACAAATTATAAAAGAAAATGATCTTGTAAAAGGCAAAATTGTTAATGAGAATTTAATCACTACTACAAAGAATTATTTAGAAAATAAATACAAAAAAGACGGTTATTTTAATACCAAAGTCACTATAAACACAATAGTAGACACCACCACTGCTAACGAAGTAAAAATGGTAGTTACTGTTGACAAAGGTCAAAAATTAAAAATTAAAAAAATAAATTTTGAAGGGAATGAAAAGTTTACGGATACTAAACTTAGAACTACCATGAAAAATACTAAACAAGTAAATTTATTGCGCGTTTTTAAATCCTCAAAGTTTGTAAAAGACAAATACAAAGAGGATTTGGTAAGTGTCGTAAATAAATACAAAGAAAAAGGATACCGTGATGCAAGAATAGTTACCGACTCTGTTTGGCTTGATAAAAAGAGAAATAAAATTGCCATCAATGTTAAAGTGGAAGAAGGAAATAAATACTATTTTGGGAACATCAAATTCTTAGGAAATTCAGTCTATTCTGACCAAACATTACATCGAGCATTAGGAATTAAAAAAGGCGAAGTATATAATGGAGTTTTATTAGAAAAAAGAATCGCCGATAAATCAAAACCCGATGGTGATGACATCACTAATTTGTACCAAAACAATGGTTATTTATTTTCTAATATCAATCCGGTTGAGGTTAGAACAGAAAATGATTCTATCGATTTTGAAATCAGGGTTACTGAAGGACCTTTAGCGTATTTTAATAAAATTACTGTAGTTGGAAACGACAAAACAAATGATGCTGTAATCTATAGAGAATTAAGAACCAGACCTGGTCAAAAATACAGCAAAGAAGAATTGGTTAGAACGGTTCGTGAAATTGGTCAATTGGGATTTTTCGATCCTGAAGCCATCGAACCAAAATTTAAAAACGTAGATCCAACAGCTGGAACAGTAGACATCGAATACAATTTAGTTGAAAAAGGAGCAAGTCAAATTGAACTCCAAGGTGGTTATGGCGGTGGCGGTTTTATTGGTACATTGGGTTTGTCATTTAATAATTTTTCACTTCGAAACGTATTAAAAAAAGAAGCTTATAAACCTTTACCTATGGGAGATGGTCAAAAAGTTTCCTTAAGAGCACAAGCCAGTTCTTTTTACAGAACCTATAGTTTATCCTTTTCTGAGCCTTGGTTGGGCGGCAGAAAACCAATTAATTTTTCGACCTCCTTTTCGTATAGTAATCAATTCTTATATAATGGTACTTCAGGAAGTGCTGATAAAAATAAGCGATTTAATATCGCTTCTGTGTCTGTTGGAATTGCTAAAAAACTAACAATTCCGGACGATTATTTTGTATTGTCGAATGCCGTTAGTTTTCAATACTATGATCTGAAAAATTATTTTACCAATCTATTTACTTTCGGAAATGGTGCTTCAAGAAACTTAGCATTTACAACTACTTTAACCAGAAACAGTAAAGCAATAAACCCTATTTATCCGACTAGAGGATCTGAATTTAGTTTGTCAGCAAAATTCACTTTACCGTATTCTCTTTTTAATGGTATAGATTATGGTAATTTAGGAAACTTAGAAGAAAATAAATATATTTATAGCGGTACAACATATTTTGACTCCAATAACGTTCAAGTCAATCCAGGAGACTATTTAACTGAAGTTCCATCATCTACTAATACACGCCCTACAAGAGCGCTAGGGGTAGCTGATGCGGCGGCAGATCAAGCCAAAGTAGATCAAGTTAAATTTAGCTGGCTTGAATATTATAAAATTAAATTTAAAGCCGATTGGTATACCACTATTTATGATAAATTAGTATTGCGTACTTTAGGAGAATTTGGTTATCTTGGCGCCTACAACTCTGAAAGAGGTGTAAGTGAAAATGATCCTAATCATGGAGTAGTTCCTTTTGAAAGATTCTTTTTAGGAGGTGACGGTTTAGCTAATTATTCACTAGACGGTAGAGAAGTAATACAATTAAGAGGATATCCTAACCAATCATTATCATCTTTGAGTGGAGATCCAATTTATAATAAATTTTCATTAGAATTAAGATACCCACTTAGTTTAAAAGGCGCAGCTACCATTTATGTATTAGGATTCGCAGAAGCTGGAGGTTCATATTCTAATTTTAAAAAATACAACCCATTTGTTTTACAACGATCAGCTGGATTTGGTTTACGAGTATTTATGCCGGCTTTTGGTTTATTAGGAATTGATTTTGGACACGGTTTTGACGCTGTCCCTGGCACAGGATCAACTCAAAAGAATGGTTGGGAAACACATTTTATAATTGGTCAACAATTTTAATTATATTTGTTACGATTTATTAAACAATACATTATGAAAAAATATTTTTTAGTAGTACTTGCAGTAACATTATTTGTTAATTCCACTATTGCACAAACAAGAGGTGTAAAAGTGGGCTACATTGATATGGAATATATTCTTGAAAAAGTGCCAGATTACGCAGAAGCAAAAAACCAATTGGAGGAAAAAGCTCAAAAATGGAAACAAGAAATAGAAATTAAAAAAATCGAAATCGCCAAACAAAAGGAAAGTTTGAAATCGGAGAAAGTTTTACTAACCAAAGAACTTTTACAGGAACGTGAAGAAGAAATTGCTTTTCTTGAAACGGAACTTTTAGATTTTCAACAAAAAAAGTTTGGTGCTAATGGCGATTTAATTGTTCAAAAAGCCGTTTTAGTAAAACCTATTCAAGACCAAGTTTTTAATGCTGTTCAAGATATAGCAGAAGCTAAAAAATACGATTACATTTTTGACAGATCTTCCGATCTTACCATTTTGTTTGCGGCTAAAAGACACGATATTAGTGATCTAGTAGTTCGTTCCATTACAAGAACTGAAAAAAGAGAACAAAAAAGTAAGAAAGAATTGAAAAAAGAAGCAGAGGAAGATAGAAAACAAGAAATGATTGATAATAATCCAACGCTATCTGACAGACAATTAAAACTTGAAGAAAAAAAACAAGCTCGTTTAAAAATGATCGAAGATCGTAAATTAGCAGCTGTCGAAAGAAAACAAGCTGCAGACGATAAAAGAAAACAAATCGCCGCTGATAAAGTAGCTAAGAAAAATGGCACAGTTTCTGATAAGCCGAACGCGGTTTCAGAAAAAAATACAAATACAGATAATAAAACAACCTCCGACCCTAAAGAAGGAGCTACCGATAAAGAGATTGAAGTTGCAGATAAAAAACAAGAAGCTGCAGATGTAAAAAAGAAAACGTTAGAGGATAGAAAAAAAGTAATCGAAGACAGAAAAAAAGCAGCTGAAGAAAAAAGATTAAAAGTAATTGCCGACAGAGAGGCTGCAAAAAAAGCAAAAGAAGAAGCAAAAAATAAACCGAATTAAATACAAATAATAATTAATACTTTTTAAGAATGATGAAACAATTGAAAACTTTAGTAATAGCAGCAGCAATTGCTTTTTTTGGAACTCAAACTACCAATGCACAAGCAAAAGTAGCCCACGTTGATGTAAATGAATTAATGTCGAAAATGCCTGCTATGCTTGATGCACAAGGTCAATTAAAAAAATTGAGTGAGACGTATGATAAAGAATACAAAGCTTTAGTAGATGAGTACCAAGTGAAAATTAAAAAATACGACACCGAAGCTACAACAGTTTCTGAAGCTATTAATCAAACACGTCAAACTGAGGTTCAAGACATGATTAAAAGAATCAATGATTATAAAGAAACAGCACAGTCTGACTTACAAAAAAAAGAAGGTGATTTAATGAAACCTCTTTTAGAAAAAGTGAAAGCATCCATTCAAAAAGTGGGTAAAGTAAAAGGATACCAATACGTTTTAAACGCTACCGATCTTTTACTTACTGATGGTCCAGATTTAACTGCCGACGTTAAAAAAGATTTAGGATTCTAATACATCCAATTTAAAATAATAAAAAACTGCTCCTACAAATTGAGCAGTTTTTTTTTACATTTGTTTCAATGACAAATAATAATCCCATAGGACTTTTTGATTCAGGAATCGGCGGTACGTCGATATGGTCAGCCATTCATGACCTTCTTCCTAATGAAGACACTATTTACCTCGCCGATAGTAAAAATGCTCCGTACGGACAAAAATCAAAAGAAGAAATTATTCATCTCAGTAGTAAAAATACCAAACTACTGCTGGATCTGAATTGCAAGCTAATTGTTGTAGCCTGCAATACAGCAACAACCAATGCTATTGCTACACTTCGGGCAAAATATAAAGTGCCATTTATCGGAATAGAACCTGCTATAAAACCTGCTGCTCTTCATTCACAAACACAAAAAATCGGTATTCTAGCCACCAAAGGGACTCTAAACAGTGAACTCTTTTATAAAAATGTCGAAAAATTTCAAGACATTCAAATCATCGAACAAATCGGATTTGGCTTAGTAGAACTCATCGAAAACGGGCAAATTAATTCTCCCGAAATGAAAAAATTACTCCAATCCTATCTCGAACCAATGATAAATCAAAACATCGATTATCTGGTTTTAGGTTGCAGCCACTATCCGTATTTAATTCCGCAAATAAAAAAGATCCTTCCAAAGCAAATCCAAATAATCGATTCTGGAGAAGCCGTTGCCAAGCAAACCAAAAACATCTTACAAGAGAAAGTTGGTATGCGAAATGTAACGTCTTCAAGTTCCCATCTGTTTTATACCAACGCAAATCCAAAGGTACTTTCCGATATTTTGAAAAATAAATTTCAAGTTATTTCTAAAGATTTTTAGAAGCAAATGGCTTGGGCTGTCATTGCGAGGAACGAAGCAATCTTTTGGTATAATTAGAAGCGAATGGCTTGGCCTTTCTTGGTTTCATTTTTCCTGCTTTTCGCACCGCATGGCGGTTTGCTGCAATCAGGGCTAGACTAGGATTTGTCGTACACAAAATCAATAGTACATACATAACCTACATAAAACCAATCCAAATCAGTATCTTTGCACCCGAAACTTTCAGTACGAACTGTAAGAAGTAAAAAAATACGCATGGAAAACGGGAATAAAAATAAAAAAAGCAGTAGCGCAAGCAAGCCAAACAGCACTAGAAAAATAACTTCTTCTAAGCCAAAGGCTGCTTTGCCAAAACGGTCACAAAAACCAGTAAAGCCGAAAACGCCTACAAACAATGTCCCAAAACCATTAAAGTCGGATGATATTCGTTTGAATAAATACATTGCCAATTCGGGAGCTTGTTCCCGTCGTGATGCTGATATTTATATCCAATCTGGAAATGTAAAAGTAAATGGCATTCCTGTTACCGAAATGGGTTATAAAGTAAAACCTGGCGATGTTGTCAATTTTGATGGTGCCACTATTACTCCAGAGAAAAAAGAATACATTCTTTTAAATAAACCTAAAAACTTCACCACTTCCAACGAAGATGATGCCGATTATAGAAACGTTTTAGAATTGGTTAGAGGTGCTACAAATGTGAAAGTGCAACCTATTGGCCGAATGGATAAAAACACTACTGGTTTGCTTTTATTCACAAACGATACAGACATGATTCGTAAGTTCAGTTTGCCCAATCAAAAATCGCCAAAAATCTACCAAGTTTCTTTAGATAAAAATTTGAAATTTGAAGATCTAGAAAAAATTTCAAATGGAATTACGCTCGATGGTCACCGTCTTTTTGTAGATGAAATTAGTTATATAGAAGGCGAATCAAAAACCGAAATCGGTATCAAATTAAGAACTCCCAATGTAAAAGTGGTGCGTTCTATATTCGAACATTTTAAATACGACGTACTTCGTGTAGATCGCGTTTCTTTTGCTGGTTTAACTAAAAAGAATCTTCCTAGAGGAAATTGGCGACCACTTACAGAACAAGAAATTATTAATTTAAGAAATAACAAATAGTTTTCTGTTTTTAATTTTATGATTACACAAAAAAATTTATCTATAGCTCATTCCTGGTTTGAAGCATTTAATGCACACAACCTTGAAAAATTATTGTCTTTGTACGATGATGAGGCTGAACATTACAGTCCAAAACTTAAAATCAGACATCCTGAAACCAATGGATTAGTTACAGGCAAAAATGCGCTTAGAAGTTGGTGGCAAGATGCTTTTGATAGATTACCATCATTAAGCTATAAGGTTACTTCTTTGACATCTAATTCTGAAAGAGTTTTTATGGAGTACATCCGAATTGTTGAAGGGGAAGAAAATATGTTAGTAGCCGAAGTTCTTGAAATTAAAGATGCTTTCATCATTGCTTCAAGAGTATATCACGGATAAAAAAAATCCATCCTGGTTAACGAGATGGATTTTTTTTATTTTTAAATTGTTCTTCTAATTTACCGCCGGACAATTACAATGGTATTTCTCTGGCTGACAGAATAAGTTAATTCCTAAGGTGATTTGATGAAATCCTCCATTGTCAAATTTCACATTCCCTAACAAATGAGAATACGTGTAGGAAAACATAAAACTCTTGAAA
>JANNCY010000163.1:0-21409 GCA_031387085.1 Flavobacteriales bacterium
AACTCCTGAAGCGTTGTCATCGGCACCATTGTGAATTTCCCCTTTCGAATTCGGTTTCGTCGAATTGTTGTGTTCGTTCAATCCCAAATGATCGTAATGCGCTCCAATAACAATGGTTTTCGACGCTTTGTTGTCGAGATAGGCAATGACATTTCGACCTGTATTTGGACTGACTTCCAACGAATCGTGTGGATTTAATTTCACTTTGTATTCGAAATTCTGAGTGTAATTGTTCTTCTCAAATGGCTGTAAACCCAAAGATTTCAATTGTTTTGTCAAATAATCAGACGCTATTTTTTCCTCTTTAGAACCTGTCAATCGACCTTTTAATGCATCAGAAGACAAATAGGAAATGTGTTTTTTTAATTCCGTTTTTTTAGCATATTCAGCATCATCAGTATCCACCCAATCCGCAATAAAAACATTGGTTTCTCTTGCTTTTTCTTGTTGGCGGTTGCTCGAAAACACTAATTTTTTTCCGTCAGGGGAAAACATCGGAAACGCATTGAATTCGCTTTCCCAAGTAATTTGTTTTAAATTCTCGCCATTCAAATCGATCATGTACAATTGAAAATCGTAGCCACGAGTCGAATGATGATTGGAAGAAAAAATAATTTTTTTGCCCGAAGGATGAAAGTACGGAGCCCAATTGGCTTTCCCAAGATGCGTTACTTGTTTTAACTCGCTTCCATCGATGTTGCAAGTGTAGATTTCCATTTCGGTTGGAGCCACCACATTGTCTTTTAAAAGTGCTTTATAATCGGCAATGGCTTCTTCTGTTTTTGGACGTGACGAACGAAACACTAATTTTTTACTGTCTGGCGAAAAGAAACTTCCACCGTCATAACCCAATCCAGTTGTGATTTGCTTGACATTACTTCCATCAATATCCATAGTATACAATTCTAAATCGCCACTTCGAATACTGGTAAAAGCTATTTTTTTTCCGTCAGGAGACACTACAGCTTCGGCATCATAACCTGGTGAATTAGTTAGTTTTTTTACAATCTTTCCACTCAAATCGGAAATGTAAATATCAAAATCGGGATACACCGACCAAAGGTATTTTCCATCGTGTGGCTTTGCAGGAGGCGGACATGCTTCATTTCCTTCGTAAGTAGAAGCATATAAAATGTGTTTTCCATCGGGCATATAGTAGGAGCAAGTCGTTCTTCCTTTACCGTTGGAAATGGGTTTTAAACTCTTAGTAGTAATTTCTTTTTCCTGTAAATCGAGCATGTAAATTTGGTCACAACTCATTCCCATTGCTGGATTGTTAACCTGTAACGTTAAATGTTTACTATCTGGACTAAAATACGCTTCGGCATTATCGCCACCAAAAGTGAGTTTTTGAATGTTTTTTAGATTGTGTTCTTGTGCGACAGCAACGAAAGAAAGTATGGAGAAAAAGAAAGATAATTTAGTACGAGTATTCATGTATATATATTTGAAGCGCAAATATACTAAAAATAAAAAATCCGCTTTGCTTTCACAAAACGGATTAATTTTACTTGGCTTTGCCATATTCTGGCAGTTTTTAGTTGGTTTTGAAATTATTTAGCTGGCATTGGTGGCATATCAGAATTATAGCAATCACGGTACATTTTCCAATTGCCATCTTCTTTTATGAAAACTTCCAATGATTTTCCGCTGTCGACTACTTTTCCATCTTTATCAGTAAATGTCCATTCTTCCTCTGCGGTTACTTGATCATCGTCACCCCAAACTCCAACAGTCTTCATTGCAAAGGTTGGTATTCCCGCCTTCATCCAGGCGCTAATTGTCTTTTGGATATTTTCTCTTCCTTGGATTGACTTGCCATTAGGTTGCATCATTTTGGCATCTTTGGTATAACAATTGGCAACACCAACAGAATCGCCTTTGTTTAAAGCCATTACAAACACGGCTCCTTGTTTTTCAATGGCTGTTTTGACCACAGCCATTTCAGCAGCATCTTCTTTTTTCTCATTTTCATTATCTTCCTCATCATTTTTTGATTCAGCAGCTTTATTGCAACTAATAAAGGCTACTAGAAAAGCAACTAATACGACTTTAATGACATTCTTTTTTTTCATAATAAAAAATTTTAGTTAAAATTAAAATTAAATGTATAAATTATTGATTTACAATTGGTTCAATCGCAGATTACTTATTAACAAAAAATCCGTCTTGCTCTCACAAAACGGATTGTATATAAACTTCGAACTTTGTCTTACAGATGAATCACTTCGCCATACGCATCTGCCACCGCTTCCATAACAGCTTCACTCATGGTTGGATGTGGATGGATGGCTTTTAGGATTTCGTGTCCGGTTGTTTCTAGTTTACGCGCTACAACTGCTTCGGCAATCATATCGGTAACGCCAGCGCCAATCATGTGACAACCCAACCATTCGCCGTATTTGGCATCGAAAATCACTTTTACAAATCCGTCTGGCGTTCCCGCAGCTTTTGCTTTTCCTGACGCTGTAAATGGGAATTTTCCAATTTTTAATTCGTATCCTTTTTCTTTCGCTTGTTTTTCGGTTAAACCAACAGAAGCAATTTCTGGAGTCGCATAGGTACAACCTGGAACATTTCCATAATCAATTGGTTCAACGTGCAAACCAGCAATTTTTTCTACACAATTAATTCCTTCTGCAGAAGCTACGTGAGCCAAAGCTTGACCTGGTGTTACATCACCAATCGCATAATAACCTGGAACGTTGGTTTGTGCATAATCGTTTACCAGAATCTTATCTTTATCGGTAGCAATTCCAACTTCTTCTAAACCAATGTTTTCGATATTGGTTTTGATTCCGACTGCCGAAAGCAACATATCGGCTTCTAAAACTTCTTCACCTTTCGCTGTTTTTACAAATGCTTTTACGCCGTTTCCCGAAGTGTCAATTCGCTCCACAGACGAACTTGTCATGATTTTAATGCCTGCTTTTTTCAAAGAGCGTTCGAATTGTTTCGAAATATCTTCGTCTTCTACAGGAACTACATTGGGCATGAATTCAACGATAGTAACATCGGTTCCCATAGAATTGTAAAAATGCGCAAATTCTACTCCGATTGCCCCTGAACCAACAATAATCATTGATTTTGGTTGTGTTGGTAATGTCATTGCCTGACGGTAACCGATTACTTTTACACCATCTTGTGGAAGATTTGGCAATTCACGAGAACGCGCTCCTGTTGCAATAATAATATTATCGGCACTGTATTCCGTTACTTTTCCATCAGCGGCTGTAACATCTAATTTTTTTCCTGGTTTTAGTTTTCCGAAACCTTCGATAACGTCGATTTTATTTTTTTTCATTAGGAATTGAACACCTTTGCTCATTCCGTCTGCCACATCTCTAGAACGTTTTACAACGGCAGTGAAGTCTTTGTCGAATTCCTTTACAGTTAAACCGTAATCGGACGCATGTTTTAGGTAATCAAAAACCTGAGCGGATTTTAGCAATGCTTTGGTTGGAATACATCCCCAATTTAAGCAAACGCCACCCAAATTTTCTTTTTCGATAATGGCTACTTTGAAGCCTAATTGTGATGCTCTGATAGCAGTTACATAACCACCAGGACCACTTCCTAAAACAATGATATCGTATTTCATTTTTTTGTGTTTATTTTTTAAATGTAAAAATGGAATTCGCTAAAAAGCTCATTTCATAAAAAAGGTTTTCTATAATTAATTTGAAGTTGCAAATTTACGGAAATATTTTGAAAAAATAGTTCCTAAATTAGGGCTCTTTAATATTCGCAACTTTTTTTATGATAGTCACTAAAGTCGTTGCTATGATCGAACCAACAAACGCCAGAAAAATATCTTTCTGTGCATCCCAAATGTCGCCTTGCGTTCCTAAATAGGCATCGCCTTGCGCTTTGAAAAACACGTCGGCAACTGCCCATTCTATCAATTCGTAGAAAGCACTTATAGAAAGCGTGATTTCGATAGGCAACGTCCATGCTACCCAGGCTGGGAATTTTAACCATTTTAAAAACAGTTCGCGCATTGGGTACGCTAATAAAAAACCGAAACTAAAATGCACGATCCGATCGTAGTGATTTCGTGCTAAATTGAAATAATCTTTGAGCCAATAGCCAAACGGATTTTCGGCATAGGTATATTTCGAACCGTATACATGCAGACACAAATACACACAAATCAGTAAATAGCTTAAATCGCTGAATTGGAATTTTTTGTAGCTGTAAATTAAAAATCCCAAGAACAGAAATACCAGAGTGTTTTCGAGAAACCAATTGGCATCGTTGGTGTTTCCAATGTAGGAGTTTGCCCAATTTATGGCGAAAATAACAGTGAAAAATTGCATCCAGCGGTTGCTTTTAAATGGAGTTCGATAGTTAGAAATTGCGATAGAGAATGCCATAGTTTGTAGTTTTAAATTACATAATATCGTTTTGAATATCTACTGAAAATTGCGAATCGTATAAGTTTTTATAATAGCCTTTTGCTTTGTTTATGAGTTCGAAATGATTGCCTTCTTCTACGATTTGACCTTTATCCATCACAATGATTTTATCGGCATTGACAATGGTTGCCAATCGGTGCGCGATGACAATAGACGTTCTTCCTTGCGTTATGGTTTCGGTGGCGTGTTGGATTAATTCTTCGGAATACGTATCGATAGACGACGTGGCTTCATCCAAAATTAAAATACTTGGATTGCTGACATAGGCGCGTAAAAAAGCGATCAGTTGGCGTTGTCCGGATGATAACATCACACCGCGTTCTTTCACATCAAAATCATAACCACCTGGCAGACTCATGATAAAATCGTGAACGCCTATTTTTTTGGCAGCATTTAAAACGGTTTCTCGGGAAATCGTTGGGTCGTGCAATGTAATGTTATTGAAAATGGTATCGGAAAACAGAAAAACATCTTGTAGAACAATAGCGATTTTGGTTCGAAGACTCTCCAAAGTAAAGTCGTTTATGTTTTGATTGTCGATGTAAATCGAACCCGAATCGATTTCGTAAAAGCGATTTAATAAATTAATGATTGTTGATTTTCCAGCGCCAGTAGCTCCTACAATGGCAATCGTATCGCCAGCATTTACGTGGAGTGTAATGCCTTTTAGTACTTCTTCATCTTTGATGTAACTGAAACGTACATTTTCAAAACGGATATTTCCTTGAAAGTGTTGGGCGATAACTGTTCCGTCTTGCTGCACTTCCTCTTCAGTATCGATAATGTTAAATACTCTGTTGGCAGCTATCATTCCCAATTGCATCTCATTGAATTTATCGGCAATTTGACGGAGTGGATTGAATAACATTCCGATGAACATCGTATACGAAAAAATATCTCCTTTAGTAGTAAAAGCATCGCCGCCAATGATATGAAATCCGCCATAAATCACAATTGCTCCGAGTGTTAATGACGAAATAATATCGGCAATTGGAAAGAAAATGGAGTTATACAAAATGGTTTTTATCCAAGCCACATTGTGCTTTTGATTGATTTCCTTGAATTTTTCATATTCGATGTTTTCCCTGTTAAAGAGTTGTACGATTTTCATTCCAGTGACACGTTCTTGGACAAATGTGTTTAAATTGGCGACCTGCGTGCGGACTTCTTCAAAAGCGATTTGCATCTTTTTTTGGAAGATTCGGGTAATGTAAACTAGGATGGGCATCGCGATAATTACGATCCACGACAAATGCCAATTCATATAAAACATGAAAATCAAAACGGCAACCATTTTCAATAAGTCACTAATAATCATAAATAAACCCTGACTAAAAATACGCGCAATTTGTTCGATATCGGAAACCGAACGTGTTACTAATTGTCCAACTGGCGCGTTGTCAAAATACTTCATCCTGAATGTCAACATATGTTTGAAGAGTTTGGTGCGGATGTCTTTGATGATATCTTGTCCCAACCAATTCGCCCAAAAGACAAAGTAGAATTGCGTTAGAACTTCTAGTAACAATATAATTCCCATTAAAGTAACGTAGAATAGAAGTCCATTTTTATCTTTAGGTTCAATGTAACTATCAACGGTTTGCTTTAATAAATACGGTCGCAATGCTGCAAAAGCAGATAAGGAAATAGCAAATGCAATAACACCGTTAAACCTATTTTTATAAGGTTTGGTGTATTTTAATATTCTTTTAAAAAGATGCGTATCGAATGCTTTTGCTTTCATTTTAAATATTCATATTCAATCTTCGTTAGATACAATCCGTGTGCGGGAACTGAAAAACCGGCTTGATTTCGGTCTTTACTTTCTATAATAGTTTTAAAATCTTGCAACGATATCTTTTCTAATCCGATGTAAATCATCGTTCCGACTATGGCTCGAACCATATTCCGCAGGAAACGATCGGCCGAAATCGTAAAAATTAATTCCTTTTCGTTTTGTTGCCAATGTGCTTCGTAAATTTTACAATTAAAAGTATTGACATCGGTATTAACTTTAGAAAAACATTCAAAATCGGTATAGTCAAAAAGGATTTTACAAGCCTGATTCATTTTTGCTACATCCAATTCATTTTGATAGTACCAACTTCCACTGTTTTCAAAAACATCTTTTTGCTTGTGTATTCGGTATTCGTAGGTTCTTTTGATCGCATCAAAACGCGTATGAGCTTCCTCATGGACTTTATGGATAGTGAAAATTGCAATGTCTTTTGGTAAAAACGAATTGAGTTTGTGCACCAATTGTGGTGTATCTATTTCAAAATCGAAATCGAAGTGCGCAAACATTTGTTTGGCGTGAACACCAGTGTCGGTGCGTCCGGCACCAACAACATCTATGGTTGTTTTTAATATGGTCGACAATGCTTTGTTGAGCGTTTCCTGTACAGAAGCAGCATTGGGTTGGATTTGCCAACCGTGATAATTTGTGCCGTTGTATGCGAGTTCGATGAAGTATCTCAAGTTTGGTTGTCAGTGTTCAGTGTTCGGTGTTCAGTGTTCAGATGAATACTACTCGACAAATTTACAAAGTTTTTAATTGACTTAATGTGTAAAGTTTTGCTAAATAATTAACTTTGCGACTTAGCGAAAAAAGGATGAGATTAGCTTGCGCTCAGTTCGCTGTGCTCGGGTGCTTCGTTCCTCGCAATGACTTTA
The DNA here is from genome assembly GCA_031387085.1 of Flavobacteriales bacterium. Lineage (GTDB taxonomy): Bacteria > Bacteroidota > Bacteroidia > Flavobacteriales > Flavobacteriaceae > Flavobacterium. Next base: position 7,092 of record JANNCY010000163.1, read on the forward strand.
TGAAAAAAATTCTTCTCCTTTCCGATACTCACAGTCATATTGATGATAGTATTTTAAAATATGTCCGTCAAGCGGATGAAGTCTGGCATGCCGGAGACATTGGCGATTTGATTGTCACCGATACCATCAAAAAACTAAAACCATTACGTGCGGTTTATGGTAATATCGATGACGATAAAGCCCGAATGGAGTTTCCGTTAAACAATCGATTTCTATGTGAAGGAGTCGATGTTTGGATAACGCACATAGGCGGTTATCCTGGGAAATACAACCAAGCGATTCGGGAAGAAATCAAAAAAAATCCGCCGAAATTATTTATTTGTGGCCATTCGCATATTTTAAAAGTACAGTTTGATAAGACGCTAAATTTATTGCATATGAATCCGGGAGCATGCGGCATTTACGGATTTCATCAAGTGCGTACGATGTTGCGTTTTGAAATTGATGGCGATAAGATTGGTAGTTTGGAGATTGTGGAGATAGGAAAAAAATAGTGTTCAGTGCTCAGTGTTCAGTTGGCAGTTTTATTTACGTTTAAAAAGACGCTCTGTGCTTTCTCTGTGAATCTCTGTGTAATTAAAGAAAAATAAACTTGAGGTTAAGTAGTGTTTGCGTTAGGGATTGCAGCGTAAAGCCCACAGCGAGGAACGAGTGAGGACTTGCAGTGAAAAGCCCGGCCTCGTTGCAAAACAGAATTTGTTGCAAACAACAAATGTGTGCAACGAGGCAACGCCAAAAAAAAAATCCGTCTCGTTATAAGACGAGACGGATTTAACGCACTAAAAAAACTAAGTTTATAGGTTTATCGCAATCGGTCCACAGATTTTACGAGATCTTCATCCTTTTTGATAGCTTTGTTGGCCAAAGCTAGCATAACGATAGAAATGATAGGTAAGAACATCCCAATACCTTTCTCAGGAACTAACGCTGTTCCTCCAGATACATTTAGTGTTCGATACACAAATAATCCTAATAAAATTAAATTCAATATGATATTCAATCTGCCAAAAACAAATTGTTGTTGTCTTTTTTTGAAGGAAATAATACTCAATAATGATAAAGTCGTACTTAATCCAAACAAAATAGAATACGCCATATTACTCATAAAGAAGACTTCTTTACCAGCTTCCTTCCATAACGGAAATACAAACGGTAAAACGCCTGTAGCAATAAATGCGATGAGTAAATAAACCGTCTGAATTCGTTGTAACATATTTCAATTATTAATTTCGTTCTGTTCGGCCAAAAAGGCCGCGAGTGTGGAGCAAAAATATATTTTCTTTTTTAGAAAAACTATTGCATGATTGAAAATTATTCGTATTATTGCATAACAATTCCGTAAGTACTTCAAAAACACGGACATCCCAAAAGAAAAAATCACTACACATTAAGTATTGTAAATCCATTTTAAAATATATATAAACATTTATGTTTGATAGTTCTGTATTAAAAGAAATGAAGCTATCTGAGCTTCAAGAAATTGCCAAATTGGCTAAAACAATAAAATTTAACGGAGTAAAAAAAGATGCGCTAATTGATATGATATTGGCACAGCAGGCTGCCACTTCGGATGAAATACCATCAGGTAAAAAAGAAGCAGTTGTCAAAACTCCAAAAGTTAAAAATACGGATACTGTTGAAACCACAGAATCGGATGACAAACCTAAAAGAGCGCGAATCGCTATTGAAAAAAAGGTAATTACCCCGAAAAGGAATCAGGATTTATTTTCGGATGAAAGAGTACTTGAGCATAGAGAACTAGTTGAAGAATCAATAGCAGAAAACCCGGGTGACAACGAGCAAACTCCTCAAATTTCGAATAAAAATTCTAATTTTAAGAAAAAGGAAAAGTTTATAAAACCTACAATCGATTTAGAAGCACAACCAGAAACAGCAACAGATCCAGAAGAAGCTGGAGAATCAGCACAAGAAGACCCGAATAATAGTGAACAGGCAGATCAAAATCAGGAACCACAATTTCAGAAGCCAGTCAATCCCAATCAAAAGCACAAGCAAAATAATCCAAATGGTAACGGCAACGGCAATCAAAACCCAAATCAAAACCCAAATTTCAAAAACAAAAAAAGCAATAATTTCAGAGATTCCGATTATGAATTTGACGGAATTATAGAAAGCGAAGGTGTTTTAGAAATGATGCCCGATGGTTACGGATTTTTGCGTTCTTCCGATTATAATTATTTAGCGTCACCCGATGATATTTATTTGTCGACTTCCCAAATCCGTTTGTTCGGATTAAAAACCGGTGATACTGTAAAAGGTGTGGTGCGTCCTCCAAAAGAAGGAGAAAAATTCTTTCCGTTGGTTCGCGTTTTAAAAATTAACGGTCACGATCCACAAGTCGTTCGAGATCGCGTTTCGTTTGAACATTTAACTCCGTTATTTCCAGAAGAAAAATTCAATTTGGCAGGTAAAAACGCGTCAATTTCTACTCGAATTATCGATTTGTTTTCGCCTATTGGAAAAGGACAACGTGGTATGATTGTCGCACAACCAAAAACAGGTAAAACGATGTTGTTGAAAGACATTGCGAATTCGATTGCTGCTAATCATCCAGAAGCATATTTAATTGTTTTGTTGATTGATGAACGTCCTGAAGAAGTTACTGATATGCAGCGAAGTGTTCGCGGAGAAGTTATTGCTTCTACGTTTGACGAACCCGCAGACCGTCATGTAAAAGTGGCCAATATTGTTTTAGAAAAAGCAAAACGTTTGGTCGAATGTGGTCACGATGTCGTGATTTTATTGGATTCGATTACGCGTTTGGCAAGAGCTTACAATACGGTACAACCAGCATCTGGTAAGGTGTTGAGTGGTGGTGTGGATGCGAATGCGCTTCAAAAACCAAAACGTTTCTTTGGAGCGGCACGTAATATTGAAAATGGTGGTTCGTTGAGTATTATCGCAACGGCATTGACAGAAACCGGTTCTAAAATGGACGAAGTAATTTTCGAAGAATTTAAAGGAACGGGTAATATGGAATTGCAACTCGACCGAAAAATTGCCAACAAACGTATTTTCCCAGCGATCGATTTAACGTCTTCAAGTACGCGTCGAGACGATTTATTGTTGGACGAAAAAACCATTCAGAGAATGTGGATTATGCGTAAGTATTTGGCTGATATGAATCCGGTGGAAGCGATGGATTTCATCAACGATCGATTTAAGAAAACGAGAAATAACGAAGAGTTTTTGATTTCGATGAATGATTAACTTTTCAATACTATAAGTAAAAAAGCCGTCTTATATAAGACGGCTTTTTTTATTCAGAAACCTGCTAGGTTTTTAATTACTCTTTACTTGCTAAATAACGTTCTGCATCCAAAGCTGCCATACAACCCGTTCCAGCAGCAGTTACTGCTTGTCTGTACACATGATCGGCAGCATCTCCACCAACAAATACTCCGACAACATTGGTTTTAGAAGTTCCAGGAACATTTACGATATAACCTGTTTCATCCAATGTTAAGTAATCGGCAAAAATATCGGTATTGGGTTTGTGACCAATGGCTACGAAAAATCCCGTTGCTGGAATGTCAAAAATTTCGCCTGTCGTTTTGTTTTTTGCTTTTACAGCTGTTACTACTTGTCCGTCTCCCAATACTTCAACGGTATCGTGATTCATTAGTATCGTTATGTTTTCGGTTTTGCGTACGCGTTCTTCCATAATTTTGGAAGCTCTGAATTTTTCACTTCTAACGAGCATTGTAACTTTCGTACACAATTTTGAGAGATAATGTGCTTCTTCACAAGCAGAATCGCCTGCACCAACGATTACTACTTCTTGATTTCTATAGAAAAATCCGTCACAAACCGCACAGGCAGAAACGCCGCCACCAGTTTGTAGGTAATGTTGTTCGGAAGGGATTCCTAAATATTTTGCGGTTGCACCAGTAGAAATGATTACGGTTTCGCAATGGATTTCTTTGGTGTCATTAATCCATACTTTATGAATCGGACCTGAAAAATCGACTTTCGTTGCCCAGCCATCTCGAACATCGGTTCCGAAGCGTTGCGCTTGTTCTTGAATACCAATCATCATTTCTGGACCAGTTATTCCTTCTGGATTTCCAGGCCAGTTTTCGACTTCATTGGTGGTTGTTAATTGACCACCAGGTTGTGTTCCTTGGTATAAAACTGGAAACATGTTGGCTCTTGCTGCATAAATTGCTGCAGTATATCCCGCAGGACCAGAACCTATAATTAGGCATTTTACTTTTTCTATTGAATCAGACATGATTAAAATTTTAGCTTCGCTCAGTTCGGCCACATGGCCTCGAGTGAAAGGCAAAGGTAAGTTTTTAAATAAAAAAAAGAAACCTATCTTAGATTGTTATTTGCGATTTGAGAATAAAACCAATTTATATGTAAAAAGTTTTTGTTTAATCAATAATTACAATATATTTGCATCCGCTTTCGGGGTGTAGCGTAGCCCGGTTATCGCGCCTGCTTTGGGAGCAGGAGGCCGCAGGTTCGAATCCTGCCACCCCGACCAACAAAAGCCGAACATTTAATTTGTTCGGCTTTTTTTTATGAATTGAAACGAGCCGAAAGTTCACTTTCGGGCGAAGTGAAATTTATAAAAAAGGCAAGAAGCGAAGCAGCGTTGCTTTTGTTGAGCAACATACCCCCAACAGCATCACACTAGTAATCCTGCCACCCCGACAAAAGTCTTTTCATTTATTTGAAAGGACTTTTTTTATTTCACCAATTTCTTCATCAACACAGCACTATCAGCAAATCGTTTGATTTCTATTTTTGGTTCGCCGTACAATTGTATTTCTGATTTGCCAGCGGCATCAATAAGTGCATTTGTTGTTACATTAATAGTTGCGTTGGTATATCCTTCGGTAGTTATGTTGGCATTTAGAACTGTTAGATTTTCCCCCCCGAAAGTAGCATTGTTATCCAATCGAAGCTTTAAGTTGGCAACCTCGCCATCAAGAGTAGCTTCGCTTTTTTGATACATATCAAAAATCAAATCGGCAGCATTAATCGAAGCTTTGAGAGTTGCATTTTTACTTAAATTAATCGTGACTTTTTCAGATTTTAATTTCAATTCTACTTTTGATTTATCGGAACATTCTAAATTAAAATTCGTCGTTTTTGCATTCAAATATAGACTGGCATAATCATAACTTCTAATTGAAATAGCGTCGATTTCGATATCAGAAAGCGAGGTGACTTGCGATTCGTTTTTGGCTACGACCAATTTAAAATCGGAAGTGTAGGTGATTCTGACACTCAGTTTTTTTGAACTAATAATGTCTTTTAGCGTTGCTATACGCAAGGTACTCCCGTTAAGTGAAAAATCGAGAACATCGTGCAGGTTGTCATCGGCTTCGATTTCGATTCCACATTCAGATCCTTTGATAAGCATAACTTCGATGTTATCGTTGACTTCAATTCCGGTGAAACTCTCTATTTGTTTTTGTTCGAGGGTTACAATTTTAGAACCTTTTATCTTATCTTTTTTTTGAGCAAAAACGAAAGAGGTTAATAGCAAGAAGGCAAATAGAACGACATATTTTTTCATATAACGATTGATTTTAAAAACGCTCAAATTTATAAAAAAAAACATCCCAATTTTCATTGAGATGTTATTGAATTAATTTTTTGAAACGTCACCACCAGAAGTTTCTTCTTTGTTTATTTCCTTTGGTGATCCTTTATAATTGATGGAACTTCCACTCGACGCTTTAGCTTTTAAGCTTACTAAAGGATTTACGGTTGTTGAACTTCCGCTTGATCCTTCGGAAACGACATCATTGGCTAATAAATTACTAGCATTAATTTCACTTCCGCTTGACGAATCCGTTTCTAGTTTTAATGCTTTTCCGGCAAGCGTAATTTCGCTTCCACTTGTTGATTCGGATTTTACCGATTCGTATTCAAGTGTTGCTTCAATTTCACTTCCGCTTGACGATTTTACCTTGATGCTCGTTCCTTTCAACGAATTTTTGCTGCTAATATTAGATCCGCTTGACGATTCTAATCCGTTAATTGTTGGCATTTTAACTCTCACAGTTTCCGCTTCAGCAGAATCGATACTTTCATCAGTTGAAACTACTAAAACTCCATTGACTACTTTAGTTGTGATGTGTTTGATGACGTTGTCGTCGGCTTCCACTTCGACAGCTACTTCATTATCTTGTTCGACGATGACTTCAACGCCACGGTTGACTTCAATTTTTGTAAATGACTCGTTGATGATTCTTTTTTCGGTTATCACGTTTCCATTACCATTGATTCCATCACCTAAATCGATATCGTATTTACAAGATGTCATTAATAGGGCAAAAATTGTTACAATAATTACCTTGGTACACATAACTATAAATTTTATCATGATTATTTGGTTTTAATGGTTATACCTTCTTTGTCAATTTTTACACTCTTAACTTCTTTTTTATCTTCGGTAGCAGCACCTCTTTTTATCAAAACACCCTCTTCGTTTAATTGAATAGTTGCTGTTGAATCTTGATTGGTTCCTTCTATAACATCATTGTATTCATTTTCATAAGCAGGACAATTCAAACATTTCACTTTTGTATCCTCTACTTTATAAACATAATCGTCTGAACTGTAGTGTAAGTTAAAGAAATCATTATCAGTACGATCATAATTTTCTAAGCTGCTATCCGGTTTAATTAAAGTGCCTTTTGGCAAATAGATGAACAGTGCTACATGTTGATCTCTAAATTTATTTCCGATTTCAGTTAGTAAATAATTGTCTAAAAGTAATTGATTTCCTTGAATTTTGAAACCGTATTTAATTTTTTCAGCTCTTTTTTTAGCTTCTGCTGGAGATTTACCTTGTGCTAATTTTTCGATTTGAATATAAGGTAACGCTTCATCGGTTTTCATCATTTGGACAGTAACATTATTAGAATAGATTACTTCTTTGTTATTTTCATCTTGCGTTAACCACAAATCTTTGTGTTCGTCATAATTTTTAGAATAGAAATCATTGTTTCTGAATTTTATAAATAAAGTATCGGTAGGATTGATATTTAGCGTTTCTTTTTTCACTTCTTTACCGTCATAAGCTATTTGTCCCACTTCTTTTATGCCCAGTGAAATTAAGATACCAACTGCAATTATCCAAACGCCTAATAAACTATATTTAGCGATACTTCCAATGGATTTTAATTTGGTTACTAATAATTTCAAACCCAAAATTAAGATAAAAAAGAATGGAATGCCGAATGCAAAAAGAAATAATATTCCTTGTGCCCAAAGCGGCGTTTCTAATCCGATTGGTGTTTGAATGTGATTGAAAATTGTATTAGCAGGTAAAGAGGAAGAGAATAAAAGGAATACTGCTGTAATACAAATCCCCAATAAAGCTAGAGATGAAAACACAACAATTAATGCTCCTAAAACTTTTGCAAAGGCACCAAATATTGCTGAAAATGCATCGCCAATTTTATTTCCGGCGCTTTCTGCTGTTGCTTTTACTTGGTTTCCCATTTTATCATAATCGGCATTTTTTATTTTGCTCGATACGCTTTCAAATTCTTCTCTTACCTTTTTTTCGATATTGGAAATGGTAACTGGTTCGCCAGTCATTTCTAATTTTTCTGTAGTGGTGACTGCTTTCGGTGTGATGATCCATAAGATGATATACGCTAATATACCTGAACCACCAGCCCAAACGAATAGTATAAATAAGATTTTTATCCAAATTGAGTCTACACCAAAATAATGTCCAAGTCCGGTACAAACTCCGCCAATTAGTCCTTTATCTTTATCACGGTACAATTTTTTTCTACTTGTTGAAGAAGAAGTAAAACTTCCTGCTGTAGTTTCTGAACCGTCATCGTCAATTCGGTAATCTTCAGGTTGTCCCATTACTTTAACGACTTCATCAACATCTTTTAAATTGATAACATGTTTGTCGCTTTTTTGTCTTTCGGAAAAAAGTTCTGCTACACGCATTTCAATATCTTTCATGATTTCTTCATGTCCAGAAGAATTCGATAAGGAACGTCTTATCGCATCAAAATAGCGTGTTAGTTTTTGGAATGCATCTTCATCGATATGAAAAATTAAACCACCTATATTAATATTTACTGTTTTGTTCATGATTGTTATTTTTGATTGGTTATAATGTTTACAGCATCTGATAGTTCTGTCCAAGTGCCGCTTAATTCAGTTAAAAATGTTCTTCCTATTTCAGTTAACTCATAGTATTTTCTAGGGGGTCCTGAAGTTGATTCTTCCCAACGATAGTTGAGTAAACCATCGTTTTTTAGCCTTGTCAATAGTGGATAAACGGTTCCCTCTACTACAAGTAATTTTGCGTTTTTTAAAGTGTCTAATATTTCAGAAGTATAGGCCTCTTTGTCTTTAATGACGCATAAGATGCAAAACTCCAAAACACCTTTTCGCATTTGCGCTTTTGTGTTTTCAATGTTCATAATTCACGTTTTAATTTTTTATTTACTGTTCATTTTTTGATTGCTTTGCCAATTCGACTTGGCAAGGGTGATGATTGCTTACTTAAAAAAAGAGATACTTAACGGATACTTATACTGTTCGCCGTTAGAAGCTTTTACAGCACCATATATTATTAAGATAAATTCGATTATTTTTAAAAAACCAAAAATAATAAGGGCAGTTACTGCTAAAATTACGATACCTGTAATGTTGCTTGAATTGATCTGATCAATTACAAAATTATGGTGTGTGAAAGTTCCTTCAAGCGGAATATTTTTCAATACTGTGAAAATTAAAATTGGAATTGAAATTAACAATAAGATTAAAGTGTATAAAAACATACTCAATTGAAAATTCAATACTTGTTTACCATTATAGTCGACAAATTGGGAATCGTTCTTTTTGGAACTCCAAATAATAATTGGAAAAATATAATTGCCAAACGGAATTATATATTGTGTCAATGTACTCAGATGAATTAGTGCTGACGTGTTTTTTTCGTTTGTTGTACTCATTGTAATTGATTTTGATTGCTGATTAAAACTCATTTTAAGCGTTACTATAGATAAGCTATTAATTTCTTATACAAAGATAAGGTTAAAAAAAGATACTATGCAATACAAAGTACTAATAATTAACAAAATATTAACATTTTTTAAACTACTGTATTTTAGTAGTTATTTTGTATTTTTACAACAAAATCAATACTTTATGGAAATTTCGCCAACTAAATTAAATGCTTTTTTATTCTTTAAATTGCCTTCTGCATTTTGGTGTGGTGTTCGGGTAAAATTGATTTCTGATGAAAGTTGTGTGGTTACGGTCAAACATCGTTGGTTCAATCAAAACCCTTTTAAATCGATGTACTTTGCAGTACAAGCCATGGCTGCCGAACTCACAACAGGCGCATTAGTGATGATTCAAATCAAAAAAAGCGGTAAAAAAATCTCGATGTTGGTTTCTAATAATAACGGCAATTTCACTAAAAAAGCCACAGGAAGAATTACTTTTACTTGTAATGACGGTCATCAGATAGAAGAAGCCATTCAAAAAACCATCACAACTGGAGAAGGACAAATCATCTGGATGAAATCGGTTGGTGTTGACGAAAAAGGAGATCAGGTATCTGAATTGAATTTTGAATGGAGTATCCGAATAAAACAATAGTTAAACCCAATACAATTAACGTTATTTTTAGGTCGTTTTCGATTAATTTTGAATAAAAATTCAATGAAAATACTAATTACCGGAGCAACTGGATTAATAGGACAAGAATTGGTTTCTTTGTTTTTAGATAAAGGACATGCAGTAAACTATCTCACAACTTCACAACGTAAAATCATTTCTAAACCGAATTGTTTTGGCTATCAATGGAATCCAGCTGAAAATACAATTGATGAAGACTGTCTTATAAATGTTGATGTAATTATTCATTTAGCTGGAGCTTCTATAGCAAAAAGATGGACGACAACGTACAAACAAGAAATAATTGAAAGCAGAATTAATTCGGCAGCATTACTTTTTAAAACGCTTAAAAACAATCCACATCAAGTACAACAATTTATTTCTGCTTCGGGAACTGCTATCTATCCCGAAAGCGAATTGGATACTTATGATGAATCAACAAAATCAACCGACGATAGTTTTCTAGCAACAGTAGTTCAAAAATGGGAAGAAAGCGCCGATGCATTCCAACAATTGGGAATTAAAGTCTGCAAATTGAGAACTGGAGTCGTGTTTGCTAATAATGGTGGAGCACTTCCAGAAATGGTAAAACCAATAAAAATGGGATTTGGCGCCAATATGGGAAACGGAAAGCAAATCCAATCCTGGATACATCACAAAGATTTAGTACATCTCTATTATTTCGTTTTTCAAAACCAATTAGAAGGTGTTTTTAACGCCGTTGCTCCCCATCCGGTTTCGAATGCCGAACTGACTAAAATAATAGCAAAAGCGATTCATAAACCGTTGTTCTTACCCAATATTCCACAATTCGTTATGAAGCTTATTTTAGGAGAAATGTCTTTTTTGCTATTCTCAAGTAAAAAGCTAAGTTCCGAAAAAATTCAAAAACTTGGTTTTCAATTTATTTTCCCAACTTGTCAAGAAGCAATTACCGATTTATACCAATAAAAAAAGTCCCATTAAATGAGACTTTTTATAATATAATGTAGAATGAATTAATAATATAAACTAACCTTTTGCTTTATATATACACAAACTTAGTCAAAACAAAATCGAAACTGTCTTAAAATTATATTAAATTTTTTTTTATTTTTTGAAGCGTAAGGGCTTGGGCAGTCATTGCGAGGGACGAAGAAATCGCATGTTATTTTTTGAAGCGAATGGCTTGGGCAGTCATTGCGAGGGACGAAGCAATCTCATGTTATTTTTTGAAGCGAAAGGCTTGGGCATTCTTGTTGTCCATTTTCCCGCTTTTCGTCGCGCGCGGCGCTTCCTGCAATCGGGGCTAAATACAAACTAAAGGTTGCTAAATCCGCATTTCAGGTCAAAATCGGGAACAAATAGAATGACAATTTGACATTTTTAAAGAAATGGCAGTACTTTTGCAAGCGACTTTTGCAATTCAAAAAAATGAAAATCAAAGATATATTTCCAAATAAAAAAAATAAAAGCGCAATGAATACCGAAAAAGAACCAATGGAAAATGAAGTTGAAAATGTAGTAAATGAAGTTGAATCGGCAACAGAATTAAGTGCTGAAGAACAATTACAAGAAGATTTATCTAAAGAAAAAGACAAATTCCTACGTCTTTTTGCCGAATTTGAAAATTTTAAAAAACGCACCACAAAAGAACGAATTGATTTATACAAAACTGCCAATCAAGACGTACTGCAATCGATGCTGCCAGTTCTTGATGATTTTGACAGAGCAATGGTTGAAATTTCCAAATCAGAAGACGAGTTGCTACTAAAAGGCGTAGAATTAATTCACGAAAAGTTAAAAAGCACCTTAGTTGCTAAAGGTCTGGAACAAATTGAAGTTAGAGCCGGAGACAAATTCAATGCGGATTATGCAGAAGCAATAACCGTAATTCCCGCTCCATCAGACGATTTAAAAGGTAAAATTGTTGATGTCATCGAAAAAGGATACAAATTGGGTGACAAGATTATCCGTTTTCCAAAGGTTGTTTTAGGGAATTAATTCCAAAAATCCTTGTCTTAAAACGCGATTTGTCGCTGAATAAAAATGTGATTCCTCGCATTTAATATAACACAATCAAAATGAAAAAAGATTTTTACGAAATATTAGGCATCACAAAAAGTGCTACCCCTGAAGAGATTAAAAAAGCATATCGAAAGAAAGCCATTGAGTTTCATCCCGATAAAAACCCAGGAGACAAAGCCGCAGAAGAAAATTTCAAACTGTGTGCAGAAGCCTACGAAGTATTAAGTGACTCAAACAAAAAAGCAAAATACGATCAGTTTGGTCATCAAGCTTTTGATGGTGCAGGCGGACATGGAGGAAGTGGTCACATGAATATGGATGATATCTTTAGTCAATTTGGAGATATTTTTGGAAGCGCTTTTGGCGGAGGTGGTTTTAGTGGCGGATTTGGTGGAAATTCTGGCGGACAACGCCGAATGAAAGGAAGTAATCTCCGTATTAAAGTGAAACTTACGTTAGAGGAAATTGCCAATGGTGTTGAGAAAAAAGTAAAAGTAAAAAGAAAAATACAAGCAGCTGAAGTAAAATATAAAACTTGTTCTACTTGCAACGGACAAGGTCAAGTTTTACGCGTAACCAATACCATTTTAGGTAGAATGCAAACGGCAACTACTTGTAGTGTATGTGGCGGCTCTGGACAAACTATCGAAAGCAAACCTGCCAATGCCGACGCTCATGGTATGTTGATGGAAGACGAAACAGTTTCTATTAAAATTCCTGCCGGTGTAGTTGACGGCATGCAATTAAAGGTTTCTGGTAAAGGAAATGATGCGCCAGGAAATGGAATTCCAGGTGATTTAATAGTTGCCATAGAAGAACTTGAACACGAATTTTTAAAACGTGAAGGCGAAAATCTTCATTATGATTTATACATCAGTTTTCCAGAAGCAGCTCTTGGTGTTTCAAAAGATATTGAAGCTGTAAATGGGAAAGTCCGAATCAAATTAGAAGAAGGAATTCAATCTGGAAAAATATTACGATTAAAAGGTAAGGGAATTCCGAGTTTAAATAGTTACGGAAATGGCGATTTATTAGTTCACATCAATGTATGGACTCCAAAGGTTTTGAGCAAAGAACAACGCCAATTTTTCGAAAAAGCGATAGCTGACGAAAATTTTATTCCACAACCTGAAAAAACAGATAAATCTTTTTTTGAAAAAGTTAAGGATATGTTTTCGTAATACTAAATTTATTTTTATATTTGATTATTACTTGGAAACGAGTAATTTCTTTTTCATAGCAATTTTTCCCATCCTTGTGTCAAAATAAGGGTGGGTTTTTTGTAACATTTGCTTTCATTTAACAACTAATTCTTTACTTTTACCAAAATGCAATTGACATTTAAAATTAATTTATGAGCAACATACTCGAAGTAAACAAAGTCGTTAAACAATACGGAGATTATACCGCGCTAAACGAAGTTTCGCTTTCAGTTCCTAAGGGCAGCATATACGGACTTCTTGGTCCGAATGGCGCCGGAAAAACATCACTTATCCGAATCATTAATCAGATTACCATGCCCGATAGTGGCGAAATAGTCCTTGACGGAGCGATTTTAAAACCCGAAGACGTTCAATATATCGGCTACATGCCAGAAGAACGCGGTTTGTACAAATCGATGAAAGTCGGCGAACAGTGTTTGTACCTGGCACAACTAAAAGGGCTGTCTAAACACGACGCCAAAAAACAACTCGACTATTGGTTTGAACGATTGGAAATTCAAGGATGGTGGAACAAAAAAATCCAAGAACTTTCGAAAGGAATGGCGCAGAAAATTCAATTTGTGGTTACCGTTTTACACCAACCTAAATTATTAATTCTCGACGAACCTTTCTCTGGTTTCGATCCCGTTAATGCTAATTTAATCAAAGACGAAATCATCGAATTAAACAAACAGGGAACTTCAGTTATTTTTTCTACACACCGAATGGAAAGTGTGGAAGAAATGTGTGATCATATCGCGTTAATTCACAAATCGAATAAGTTAATAGAAGGTAAATTGAGCGATGTTAAAAAACAATTTCGCACCAATAGTTATGAGGTTGGCATTTTGTCTAACAATATCGAAGGATTGATGTACGATTTGTCTCAAAAATTCACGCTTGCTCAAACCGATTTCAAATCGTTAAACGACGAATTAAAACTGACAATTCAATTGGGAACTGCAACGCCAAATGAACTATTAAACACGCTAATTCAACGTGGACAAGTAACGCATTTTGTAGAGAAAATTCCAAGTGTAAACGATATATTTATTAAAACAGTAACGGATTAGACTCCTTAGACTTCTTAGACATCTCAGATCATTAGATTTATAGGTAGCTAAGTAGTACAAAAAAATCCAAGAAGTCTAAGCAATCTAAAAAATCTAAGCAGTCTAAAAAAAATGAGCAAAATAGCACTAATCATAAAAAGAGAATTTATTGCCAAAGTCCGCAATAAATCATTCATTGTAATGACTTTTTTGAGTCCGTTACTATTTGTCGGAATTGCCGCTTTTGTGGGCTTTTTAAGTACGATGAAAGCCGATTTAAAAACCATTGCCATTCACGATGAAACTGGAAAATTCGTGAAAGAATTCAAAAGCGATGAAGAGTACAAATACGTTGATTTTTCTAAAACCGATATAAAAATACTTAAAGACAGCATTGTTAACGAAAGTTACG
>JANNCY010000016.1:0-25276 GCA_031387085.1 Flavobacteriales bacterium
GTATGTCGCCGCCTTTTTTTATGGAACCCCAATCTGAAAAGATTGGGGTTCTTTTTTTATATCATATTCTTCTTATCTACAGCAGGTTGCTTCGGCTATCGCCTCGCAATGACTGTCTTGTTGAACAGATTTTGTTATTGAGTTGTCAATTTAAAACCGTCATTGCGAGCGAGGAACGAGCGAAGCAATCTCACGATTGTAGAAACGGAAGTTGTTTTGGAAGCCCGCGTGAGGGATAGGAGCAAAGTGCCGCGCACTGCGGATAGCCCGACCCCGATGGATAAAAACAAGTTGCACAACGTAGTTTTTACCTATCGGGGGCACGCCATAAAACTAAATCGTTTTTAACGGATATTGACAGTCATTCTGAACGGGGCATTCGGAACATTTTGGATTGGTAGGGCGGCATATTTCTCTTCCTAAAAAGGAAATTGCCATTCCGATTTCACCCCAAATTTCACTTGGTAAAAGTTGCATTAATTGCTTTTCTACTTTATTTCCATCAGCAGATTCTTGAGCCAATCCGATTCGGGGAGCGACTCTTATATCATGTAAATCACAGATAATTCCTTCGGCAGGTGCCTTCATTTCATGCATGATGACATTTGCCGATTTTCTACCAATTCCTTTTAAGGCAATTAAATCGGGTAAGTTAGTTGGAATAGCGCTGTTGGTTTTGAGTGTTTGTGCAATCTCAATTAACCAATTGGCTTTGGTATTAAAATTTCGAACTTTACTGACATAGGGAATAAGATTTTCTAAAGAAGTAGCTGCTAACGCTTCTAAATTTGGAAATGCAGCAAACAAATTAGGAGCAATTTTGTTAATATTCGCATCCGAATCCTGAGCGGAAAGAATGACCATCACCATTAATTCATAAATATTATTGTAATCTAGCGGGTGCTTTTTGCCTTTGTATTTTTCAATCAACGGTTGTAGTGCTTCGGTCCAATTTGTATTTTCCATTTGTTTCCATTTTAGGATTGGATAAATTTAAGAATATTTTTGATTACGGCTTCATTCCCTAAAATTTTTCGATGTCCCAAACCTTCAGTTATAATTAGTTCGGAGTTTTTTAGGTTTTCGTGTATGTGATACGCCGATTTTACATTTACATCAGTATCGTTTGCATCATGAACTATTAATACAGGTATTGTGACGGATTTAGCTGCTCTAGAAGCAGAGTAACTGTCCATTTCTGTATTGAATTTAGTTTCAAAATGGTCTCTTAATTTGATTCCGAAACTCGGGTTCAATTGTAGTTGGACTACAAAATCATCAATAATATCTTGAATAATATCGGCACTTCCAATGGTGATTGCTTTTTTGGTTTTAAATCCACTTGCTATAGCATTTAAAATGGACATGCCTCCTAAAGAGTGACCAATGGCAAATTCAAAAGGACCAAATTGCTTTTCTAATTCGAGTATAGAAGCAATGAATTCGGGCATTAAGGTTGTTTCTCCTTTTGATTTACCATGTGCTGGCGCATCAAAACTGATAGTGGAAAAACCTAATTTCAAAAGGTCATCAGCAATTTTTACCAATTGTGTTCCGCGACCAGACCATCCGTGAACTAACAATATTATTCGTTCGCTTTTCCCATATTGATAAACAAAAATTTCT
This sequence comes from Flavobacteriales bacterium, assembly GCA_031387085.1. Taxonomy (GTDB): domain Bacteria; phylum Bacteroidota; class Bacteroidia; order Flavobacteriales; family Flavobacteriaceae; genus Flavobacterium. The sequence goes on from JANNCY010000016.1 coordinate 1,627, forward strand.
TTATTTATGGAAGGAATTTGTACTAGTTGCTTACTACTTTTCTCCTCCATATGAAGTTCTCGCTTGGGTATTTCATGTTTTATAGGCGTTGTAAATAATTTGGCTGCAAACAAGGTGGCCCAATTGGAAGATAAAATCTCTAATAGTTTAGCAGTTATTAGTATTAGTTTAGGAATTTTCAATGATTGGGTGTGTATCTCTTTATTTTTTACCATATCGATAAATTTTTTACGCAAGTTACTTTATTTATCTTTTTTTCATAAATTTAGACATCATAAAATAATCCTAAAGATGCGATTTAAAAGTCGAGTAAGTAATACTACTACTACAAATGAATAAAGTACAAACTCACTCCTTGTTCACCGATTTCGATATCGACCTATTCAAAGCAGGAAAACACTTTCGACTTTACGAAAAGCTAGGCGCACATCTCATCGAAGTCGATGGAGTTAACGGCGTTTACTTTGCAGTATGGGCACCAACTGCTCAATCTGTATCAGTTGTTGGGGATTTCAATTCTTGGATTCAAAACGAACATCCGCTTCAAGTGCGATGGGACAGTTCAGGAATTTGGGAAGGATTTATTCCGGGAATTGATAAAGGAACATTATACAAGTATAAAATACAATCCCAGAATGGTACTGTAACAGAAAAAGCAGATCCTTTTGCTTTGTTTTGTGAACATCCACCTCAAACAGCTTCTGTTGTTTGGGATTTGGATTACAAATGGAAAGATACTAAATGGATGGATTCCCGCAAGGATAAAAACGGATTAGACAAACCTTATTCGGTTTATGAAGTGCATTTGGGTTCTTGGAAACGCAATGCGGAAGGTAACTTTTTAACGTATTTAGAATTGGCGGATGAATTGGTGGCGTATGTATCAGCAACCGGATTTACACATGTCGAGTTCATGCCAATTATGGAATATCCTTACGATCCTTCATGGGGATACCAATTAGTTGGCTATTTTGCTCCCACTTCCCGATTTGGAAAACCACAAGATTTCATGTTTTTGGTCGATAAATTACATCAAGCTGGAATTGGCGTTATTTTAGATTGGGTGCCGTCTCATTTTCCTGATGATGCTCACGGTTTGGGCTTTTTTGATGGTTCCAATTTATATGAACATCCCGATAGAAGAAAGGGATATCATCCCGATTGGAAAAGTCTGGTTTTTAATTACGGACGAAATGAAGTCCGTTCGTTTTTGATTAGCAACGCTCTTTTTTGGTTGCAGTATTACCATGCAGATGGACTGAGAGTCGACGCTGTTGCCTCGATGTTGTATTTGGATTATTCTAGAAATGAAGGCGAATGGGAACCAAATGTTAACGGTGGAAGAGAGAATTTAGACGCCATCAGTTTCTTAAAAGATTTTAATGAAGCGGTATATATTAATTATGAAGGAGTGCAAACCATTGCCGAAGAAAGTACCTCGTTTCCGATAGTGTCGCATCCCACTTTTAATGGTGGTCTTGGTTTTGGTATGAAATGGATGATGGGTTGGATGCACGATACCTTAAACTATTTTGCCAGAGAAACCGTCTACCGAAAATACCACCAAAATGACTTGACTTTTTCAATGACGTATGCGTTTAGCGAAAATTTCATGCTACCCTTATCGCACGATGAAGTCGTGCACAGTAAAAGCTCTATTCAAAGAAAAATGTCGGGAGATGAATGGCAACGTTTTGCCAATTTGCGACTACTTTATGGCTATATGTTCACACATCCCGGAGCCAAATTATTGTTTATGGGATCGGAATTCGGACAATCGAGAGAGTGGAATTTCGAAGGGAGTTTGGATTGGCATTTATTGCAATACGGCTTTCACGAGGGTGTGAAAAAATGCATCACCGATTTGAATAATTTGTACAGAAACAATCCCGCTTTATATGAAAAACAATTTAGTGGTGAAGGATTTGAGTGGATCAATTATTCGGATCATCAAAACTCGGTTTTAGCTTATATCCGTAAAGGAAATGCCGAAAAAGAAAACCTCGTCATCGTTTGCAATATGACGCAAGTGGTTCATAGAACGTACCGCATTGGATTGCCTAAAAAAGGAAAATTAACAGAGATTTTCAATTCCGATAAAGTCGATTACAACGGAAGCGGTGTAGTAAATCCGAAACCCATTAAAATCGAAAAAGAACCTTGGAATAATAGGGATTTTTCGGCAGAAATCATCTTACCACCTTTAGGTATTTGCGTTTTTAAATTCGGATAGTTTAACCGCAAAGTTCGCTAAGATTTACGCAAAGAGCGCAAAATTTAAAAATAAAAAGTTCATTGCGAACCTTGCGAAAAAACCTTGCGTTCCTTGCGGTTAAAAAATATTTATCATATTCCGCAAACGTAATAGTTAAAAACTACTTCAATAAACCTTTTATAATTACTTGTCAACTTTGTAAATTTGGCTCACTCCTACAAAAAATCCATTATGATAATCAATACCGAACTCGAATATAAAGGCGATTTATTTCCAACTAAAATTATAGCTTACAAACACGAAGTCGATTCCATCGACTTCCACACCGATAACAATGTAATACTCAGAGTTACTGTGCTTCGCGACAGTATGATTCGTTTCCGATTTACCGTCAAAGGGTATTTCAGCAACGATTTTTCGTATGCGATAGATACGTCGCAATCGCATGGTTACAACGCGTTGGAAGTCAGAGAAGAAAAAGACCATTACCGCATTATTACCAGCAAAGTGTATGTGGTAATTCAGAAAAATGACATGCGCGTTGGAATCTACGATTTGAACGGAGAAACTATTCTAGAAGACGAAATTGGTTTCCATTGGGAAGAATTCTACGAATACGGTGGAAACATTGTAAAAATGAGCAAAATGTCGCGTGATGGGGAAAGTTATTACGGACTCGGCGATAAAGCTACACACTTTAATTTAAAAGGAAAGCGTGTCGAAAATTGGGCTACCGATCAATATGCGTTTTCAAAAGATCAAGAGCCATTGTACAAAGTCGTTCCGTTTTATATCGGGTTGCATTCGGATAAAGCGTACGGAATTTTCTTCGACAACACCTTTCATTCCTATTTTGATTTTTCGAGTGAAAGAAAAAATGTCACCAGTTTTTGGGCCAATGGTGGCGAGATGAACTACTATTTTATTTACGGTCCGAAAATGAGCGATGTGGTTACAACGTACACGCATTTAACCGGAAAGCCAGAACTGCCGCCACTTTGGGCATTGGGTTACCATCAATGCAAATGGAGTTATTATCCGGAAAGTAAAGTCAAAGAAATCACCAATAAGTTTAGGGAATTGCAAATTCCGTGTGATGCCATTTATTTGGATATCGATTATATGGAAGGTTTTCGTTGTTTTACTTGGAGTAAAGAGTATTTTCCAGATCCGAAACGAATGGTTGCCGAATTGGCAAAAGACGGTTTTAAAACGGTAGTGATTATTGATCCCGGAATCAAAATCGATAAAGATTATTGGGTGTATAAAGAAGCATTAGAGAAAGATTATTTCTGTAAAAGAGCCGACGGACCTTACATGAAAGGAAAGGTTTGGCCAGGCGATTGTAATTTTCCCGATTATACCAATCCGGAAGTCCGCGAATGGTGGGCTGGATTATTCAAAGAATTAATTTCTGAAATCGGAGTGAAAGGCGTGTGGAACGACATGAACGAACCTGCCATTATGGAAGTGCCTTCTAAAACATTTCCACTTGATGTTCGCCATGATTACGACGGCAACAGTTGCAGTCACCGAAAAGCACACAATATATACGGAACACAAATGGCACGTGCAACCTATCATGGTGTGAAGCGATTTGCGTATCCGAAACGACCATTTATCATTACCCGATCGGCTTATTCGGGAGCACAACGTTATACTTCTTCCTGGACAGGAGATAACATCGCTTCATGGGAACACTTATGGATTGCCAATATTCAAATGCAACGAATGTCGATTTCCGGAATGGGATTCACAGGTTCTGATATTGGTGGATTTGCCGAACAACCTTCTGCCGAATTGTATGCACGTTGGATTCAGTTAGGTGTTTTTCATCCTTTTTGCAGAACACACTCTTCGGGTCATCATGGCGAACAAGAACCATGGAGCTTTGGAGAAGAAGTGGTCGATGTAACTCGAAAATTCGTCGAATTGCGCTATCAGTTATTACCCTATTTGTATACGATGTTTTGGCAATATGTCAATGACGGTGTGCCGATGTTAAAACCATTGGTCTATTTCGATCAGTTGGACAAGCAAACCCATTATCGAACGGATGAGTTTATTTTTGGTAATCAAATTCTAGTTTGTCCAATATTGGAACCCAATGCACAAGGCCGTAGAATGTACCTTCCGCAAGGAAACTGGTACAATTACTGGACAAACGAACTAGTGAAAGGTAAAAAAGAACTTTGGGTGACGACCGATTTTGATCAGATTCCATTGTTTATTAAAGAAGGCGCCATTATTCCAAAATACCCTGTGCAACAATATGTAGGTCAGTTAGACATTCCACAATTATCTTTGGAGGTATATTACAAATTAGGTAAAGAAAAATCGTATGTTTATGAAGATGCTCAGGATGGGTACGATTATAACAAAGGAAGATTCAGTTATAAAACCTTCACTTTAATAGGAAAGGAAAAAGAACTCATAATTATACAACATAAAGAAGGTAATTATGAAACATTATATTCAACAATTCAAATTAACTTAGCAGGCTTGCCTTTTAAAATTAAAGAAATAGAAATCGATAACGAAAAAGTAAATTTTGATTTTGTTTCTTTTGATAATAATACTTTGATAGTAGACAAAGAATTTGCGGAAGTACATATTATTGGGGCGTAGTAGTAGTTATTTATACTAGCAATTAAATGTTTAAATTATGAAAAATAAAAAAGTTTACATCGGATTAGGTCTTTCTGTTTTGTTATTTGCTTGTGCAACAAATCCATTCACCGGAAAAAGCACTTTAGCATTAGTGTCCAATAGCGAAATTTTGCCCTCTGCATTTCAACAGTACAACCAATTTATTTCTGAAAATAAAGTAATTTCGGGAACAGCAGAGGCTAGAAAAGTCGAAACCATTGGTACCAAAATTAAAGTGGCTGCTGAGAAATGGTTAACGGCCAACGGACAAGCTGGTTACCTTAATGATTACAAATGGGAATACAAATTAGTTGAAAGTAAAGAGGTAAATGCATGGTGCATGCCTGGAGGTAAAATTGTGGTGTATTCTGGAATTTTACCAATAACGAAAGACGATGCTGGACTCGCTACGGTATTGGGTCACGAGGTTTCTCATGCTTTAGCCAATCACGGACAACAACGTATGAGTGCTGGTTTATTGCAACAATTAGGTGGAGGAGTAGTAGCGGTTGCAACCAGTGGACAAAAAGAACAAACCCAACAATTAGCCATGACCGCATATGGTCTTACAACACAATATGGAGGGATGTTACCCTTTAGCAGAAACCACGAAAGTGAAGCCGATATGATTGGTTTGACTTTAATGGCAATTGCAGGATATAATCCAGATCAAGCTGTTGTTTTCTGGTCGAGAATGTCAGCCAATTCAGGAGGTAAAGCACCACCAGAATTCATGAGTACGCACCCTTCCGATGCCACTCGTATTGCAAATCTTAAAGCATTAATTCCACAAGCAAAAGCAGAAGCTGCTAAATTCGGAGTTACATTTTAAAAATAAAAAGTACTATATTTGAATCCCGAGAAATCGGGATTTTTTTAGTTAAAACACTATTGTATGCCAGTATTACCTAAAGGTCATCCAAAATTACTCAATGCTTGGGCTTTCTATGATTGGGCGAATTCTGTTTATAGCTTGGTCATCGCTTCGGCTGTTTTTCCGATTTTTTATAATGCGTTGTTCACGAAAGAAAATCCGTATGTAAATCTTTTAGGGCAACATTTTAAAAACTCTGCATTAATTAGTTTTGTAACAGCAGCAGCCTTTTTGTGTGTGGCTATTTTTTCTCCTTTATTGTCTGGAATTGCTGATTACATGGGGAACAAAAAGATCTTTATGCGTGTCTTCAATTACATTGGAGCGCTTTCGTGTATTGGTTTGTATTTCTTCGATTTGAACAATATTCTGTTAGGATTAACGTTCTATTTCTTTGGTTTAATCGGATTTTGGGGAAGTTTGGTATTCTATAATTCCTATTTACCCGACATTGCGTTTCCAGAACAACAAGATAAAGTGAGTGCTAAAGGCTACTCATTGGGTTACATCGGTAGTGTTTTGTTATTGGTAATTAATCTTGCCATGATAATGAAACCAGAATTTTTTAATATTTCAGGAACTCCAGCCGAAGCCTCCATGAAAGCCATGCGGTATTCGTTTGCGATGGTTGGAATTTGGTGGATTGTTTTTAGTAAGTACACGTATTTTTATTTACCAAAAGGAAATTCCAATAAAGAAAAAGTAAGTTTTTCAGTCATTTTCAATGGGTTTAGAGAATTGAAGAAAGTCTGGAAAACCTTGCAATCGGAAATTCCTTTGAAACGTTATTTATTAAGTTTCTTTGTATTTAGCATGGCAGTGCAAACAGTAATGCTGGTCGCCACTTATTTTGGAGCTCAGGAAATTCAATGGAAAAATGCTGAAGAGAGTCAGATTGGTTTAATAACCTGCATTCTTTTAATTCAATTAATAGCAATACTCGGAGCTGTGTTAACATCAAGAGCTTCCGCAAAATTTGGAAATATAAAGGTGTTAATTGTTTTAAATGCCTTTTGGGTTTTATTATGTGGTTTTGCCTATTTCATTACAACACCAAAAGAGTTTTATATAATGGCAAGTTTAGTCGGATTGGTGATGGGAGGAATTCAAGCGTTAGGAAGATCAACCTATTCTAAATTTCTACCAGAAACAAAAGATACGGCTTCTTTTTTTAGTTTTTATGACGTTTCTGAGAAAATCGGAATCGTAATTGGTATGTGTGTTTACGGAATTATTGACCAAATTACAGGAAGCCCAAGATTTGCAATAGTTTTTTTAGGATTGTTTTTCTTAACAGGAATGTTATTATTGCGAAGAGTCCCAAAAAAATAATTCAGATTATGCAAAAAATATTTATATTTGACAAAAATTACACAATGAAAAAAATACAAGTCATATCGTTATTTGTTTTGCTTTTTAGCACAATTACGTTTACTTCCTGTGACGACGAAGTAATAGATACTGCCATCGATTTAAATGGAAATAATAATAATGGTGGAAATAACAATGGAAACGGAGCTTACTTTAGAGCCGACTTTAGCGGAGCAACTTGGACCGCCCAAAATACTGCCGTAGTAATTTCGGGTAATTCATTTTCTTTAGTAGCAACAAGAGGTACAGCCAACGAAGGATTTGAATTTGATTTAAATGGAAGTTCTGTAGGTACTTATGCCGCAAATGTTAATCATGTAGCTTTTACTCCAGCCACTTCTACTTTTGGTTATTGGGGAATTAATCCAGCCAACGCGAATGAAAATACGGGATCTGTCACAATCACTTCTATAAACACAACCACTCAAACCGTTTCTGGAATTTTTAGTTACAAAGGATATTGGTCAGACTCAACTGTTACAAACATTTTACCCATTATTTTTACGAATGGTATTTTTAATAACTTGCCATATGTAACCGTAACTCCTTCAACAGATTCGTTTTTCGCCAATGTTGATGGAGTGAATTTTGTCGATAACAATATTTTTGTTACAAACGTAAGTAATGTCATTCAAATTAAAGCTACCAATACTGCTGGACAAAATATTATTGTTGGTATTAGAGATAATGTTGTTCCTGGTGTGTATCCAATTACTGGAAATATAGGGACTGATGTTGTGCAAGCTTCATATAAATTTGGAACTGTTGATTTGCAAGCACATGCTGGTACCGTTACTGTAATTAGTAAAACAGCTACTCGAATTGTTGGAACTTTTAGTTTTACGTCTAGTAATGGATCAAATAATTATCAAATTACGCAAGGTCAATTTGATGTAGATTACTAAAATAGAATTAACATACTATATAAAAATCCGTCTATTTGGCGGATTTTTTTTCGTGGCATATCAATTGCTAAGTAGTGATTTGCTTTGTGAAAATTCATTTAATTTTGATTTTTATGGTGATTTATAAGCCGTACATCGATTTTAATTTAGTAACTACTTAGTAAGAAGTATATTTGTTTAACGTTTAATGTCAATCTGACTTATAAAATATGTCACACCATAAAATACTAACTTTTGACAATTTGTCACTTCAGGACTTTGATTCAGAAGCCGAATTAATTCCGCTTTTGACTCCAGAAGACGAAGAGGAAATGACAAAAGAAGAATTACCCGCCTTTTTACCTATTTTACCTTTACGGAATACCGTCTTATTCCCGGGAGTGGTTATCCCAATTACAGCAGGAAGAGACAAATCGATTAAGCTTATCAATGAAGCTTATGCTGGCAACAAAATCATTGGTGTTGTGGCTCAAAAAAATGAAGACGACGAAGATCCTTCTAAAAATGACATTCATCAAATAGGAACTGTAGCTCGAATTCTCAGGGTTTTAAAAATGCCTGACGGAAATATAACCGTTATTCTTCAAGGGAAAAAACGATTTGAAATCGACGCAGTGATTTCTGAAAAGCCTTATCTTAAAGCAAGTATAAAAGAGGTTACTGAAATAAGACCCAGTAAGCACGACAGCGAATTTGGGACTATTGTTGATTCTATAAAAGAATTAGCAATCGAAATTATTAAGGAAAGTCCGAACATTCCAACAGAAGCGACTTTCGCCATTAAAAATATTGAAAGCCAATCGTTCTTAATCAATTTTGTTTCCTCCAACATGAATCTTATTGTGGAAGAAAAGCAAAATTTATTGGCAATGAATATCCTCAAAGAACGCGCGCTTGAAACCTTGCGTTTTATGAATGTGGAATTGCAAAAATTAGAACTAAAAAACGATATTCAATCCAAAGTTCGTTTTGATTTAGACCAACAACAACGGGAATATTTCTTGCACCAACAAATGAAAACCATCCAAGAAGAATTAGGTGGTGTATCCAATGAGCAAGAATTTGAAGACATGCGAATGCGTGCTAAAACGAAGAAATGGAACGAAAAAACACAAAGCCATTTCGATAAAGAGTTTAGTAAGTTGCAACGAATGAATCCGCAAGCTCCTGATTTCGGAATCCAACGAAATTATTTAGAATTGATTTTAGACTTACCGTGGAATGAATTTTCGAAAGATAATTTCGATTTAAAGAATGCCCAAAAAGTCATCGATAGAGACCACTTCGGATTAGAAGATGTTAAGAAAAGAATGATTGAGCATTTGGCAGTTTTGAAATTGCGAAATGATATGAAATCGCCAATAATCTGTTTAACCGGACCTCCAGGAGTTGGGAAAACATCGATAGGAAAATCGGTTGCTGAAGCGTTAGGTAGAGAATATGTCCGAATTTCATTAGGAGGATTACGTGATGAAGCTGAAATACGTGGACACCGAAAAACCTATATCGGCGCCATGCCCGGACGAATTATCCAAAGTATTAAAAAAGCAAAAACATCCAATCCTGTTTTTATATTGGATGAGATTGACAAACTTTCGGTAAGCAATCAAGGTGATCCCTCATCGGCTTTACTCGAAGTTTTAGATCCGGAACAAAACAATGACTTTTATGACAATTTCCTTGAGATGGGATTTGATTTATCTAAAGTCATGTTCATCGCCACTTCCAATAATATGTCAACCATCCAACCTGCTCTTAAAGACAGAATGGAAGTGATTAAAATGAGTGGTTACACCATAGAAGAAAAAGTAGAGATTGCGCGTCAACATTTATTTCCAAAACAATTAAAAGAACACGGATTAACTTCTAAAGATTTAACTATCGGGAAAAAACAATTGGAAAAAATTGTGGAAGGCTATACCAGAGAATCAGGTGTTCGAAGTCTAGAACAGAAAATGGTGCAAGTGATTCGCAACGCTGCCAAATCGGTGGCAATGGACGAAGAATACAATAAAAAAGTGACCGATGAAGATATTGTAAAAGTATTAGGTGCTCCAAAATTAGAACGCGATAAAGCCGAAGGGAATGATGTAGCTGGAGTCGTTACAGGTTTAGCATGGACAGCAGTTGGTGGCGATATTTTATTTATCGAATCGTTAATTTCACAAGGAAAAGGAACGCTTACACTTACTGGAAATTTAGGAATCGTAATGAAAGAATCGGCGACAATTGCATTTGAATATATTAAATCGAACGCAGAAATTTTCGGATTATCGCAAGAAGTTTTAGGCAAATACAATATCCATTTACACGTTCCAGAAGGAGCAACACCCAAAGATGGTCCGAGTGCCGGAATAGCAATGTTGACTTCTTTGGTTTCTCTTTTAACCCAACGCAAAGTGAAAAAAGGTTTGGCCATGACAGGAGAAATTACCTTACGAGGAAAAGTACTTCCAGTTGGCGGAATAAAAGAAAAAATCCTTGCCGCCAAAAGAGCGAATATCAAAGAAATTATCTTGTGTCACGAAAATAAAAGCGATATCGAAGAAATCAAACCTGATTATTTAGAAGGATTGACATTTCATTACGTAAAAGAAATGCACGAAGTAATTACCTTAGCATTAACAATTCATAAAGTGAAAAACGCAAAAGTAATAGCATAAACAATTCAAATTTCAAACAATACAGGCATGAGCTATTTTAACTCATGCCTTTTTTATTTAAGTTTTCACCTTACGATTAAAAATAATATCTTCGCATTTCCGTTATAGGTATTCAAAACTGTCACTTTCTGTATGTTTAAAAAACAGTGTATCGCTTTTTTTTTACTTTTTTGTACTGTTGCTTTCAGTCAGATAGGAGGTAAGTCAGTGTATCAATTTTTGAATTTGGTAACTTCTGCACGTCAGGCGGCTTTAGGAGGAAAAGTGTTGACGATTTATGATGAGGATGTCAATCAGGCTTTTTTTAATCCGGCTTCGATAAATCCAGAAATGGATAATAAATTATCGGTCAATTACGGAAATTACTTTGGAACTGCTACCTACGGAACGGCCGCTTACGCCTATACTTACGACCAACACGTGCAAACTTTTCATGTTGGCGTGAACTATGTCAATTACGGAAATTTTGATGGCTATGATGAAACTGGAAACCAAACGTCCAGCTTTACAGGAAGCGATATTGCCTTGTCTTTTGGTTATGCGTACAATGTGCCTTTTACAAGTATTTATTTAGGAGCCAATGCAAAATTAATTTCGTCTACTTTAGAAAGTTATAGTTCGTTTGGAGCTGCTGTTGATGTTGGCGCTTTGTATATCGATGAACCCAATGATATCAATTGGGCGATTGCCATTCGAAATGTTGGAACTCAAATTACAACCTACGCGGGAACTCAGGAAAAATTACCATTTGAAGTATTACTTGGTGTCTCACAAGAAGTAGAAAATGTTCCTATTCGTTGGCATCTCACTTTAGAAAATATGCAACAATGGAAAATCGCCTTCTCCAATCCAAATCGTGCTGTTGGTAGTATTGATGGCGATTCTACTCCCGAAAAAGTGTCGTTTTTAAATAACGCTTTTCGTCACGTTATATTGGGAATTGAATTGTTTCCAACTAAAGGATTTAATATACGGGTAGGTTACAACTTTAGAAGAGCAGCCGAATTAAAAATTTTAGAACAACGAAGTTTCTCTGGAATTTCTGCCGGAATTGGATTAAAAATGGGGAAATTAAAATTTAATTATTCGTATTCAAGATATACATTAGCAGCAAGTACCAGTTTGTTTGGATTAACGATTAACTTTGCAGACGAACGATATTAATATTTACATTGAAAAAAATTACAATAGCAATCGACGGATATTCTTCCACAGGGAAAAGCACTTTGGCTAAGCAATTGGCTGCAGCATTGGCGTATGTATATGTCGACTCTGGAGCGATGTATCGTGCGATTACTTTTTTCGCTATGCAAAATGGCTATATTAATTCCGAAGCTTTCGACAAACAAACGTTGATTAATAGTTTACCATCGATTCAACTCCATTTTGAATTCAATGCCGAACTTGGTTTTGCCGAAATGTTTCTGAACGGTGTCAATGTCGAAAAAGAAATCCGCACTCTAAACGTTTCCAATTTTGTCAGTAAAATTGCCGAAGTTTCTGAAGTCCGAGCCAAATTGGTTGAACAACAACAAGCAATGGGAAAAGGCAAAGGCATTGTAATGGATGGCCGCGATATAGGAACTGTAGTTTTTCCGAATGCCGAATTGAAAATCTTCATGACAGCGAGTCCGGAAACGCGTGCCCAAAGACGTTTTGAAGAATTGCAAGCCAAAGGCGATAGTGTTTCTTACGACGAAGTATTAAAAAACGTGCAGGAACGTGATTATATCGATACACACCGAACCGATTCTCCTTTAGTAATTGCCGACAATGCTATCGAAATTGATAACTCGCATCTTACAAGAGAGGAACAATTTGCAGCTGTTTTAGAATTGGCGAATGAAGTAATTACTAGTTAATTCCTACCGACAACCGTCAACCCACAACCGACCCACAAAGTTGTCATTCCGAGGAACGAGGAATCTCACAATCAGTAAGGTGATTTTTATAATGTGATTTGCTCCGCCAGTTCGAGCAAAGCTCTCGGGTCTCGTTCCTCGAAATGACAAAATCACATTCAAATCATTTGGAATTTTAGATATTAATGTTAGATTTACATTCTATTTACATTCTATTTACATTCTATTTACATTCTATTTACATTAAAAAATATTTCATTATGAGTATAAAGTTCAGATTGACTTTGATGAGTTTTCTTCAGTTTTTTGTTTGGGGAGCGTGGTTGATTACCGTTGGAAATTATTGGTTTGCAACGAAGCAATGGAGTGGTGCCGAATTCGGGGCCATTTTCTCAACACTCGGAATCTCTTCTATCATAATGCCAGCCATAACCGGAATTATTGCCGATAAATGGATGAATGCCGAAAAACTCTACGGAATCTTACATATTTTAGGTGGAATAGCATTGCTTTATATTCCGCAAGTCGAAGATCCTATTACATTTTACTGGGTGATTTTTGCAGCGATGCTTTGTTATATGCCAACCATTTCCTTGTCGAATTCCGTGGCGTATAATATCTTAAAAAACAATAATTATGATGTGGTAAAAGTGTTTCCACCAATCAGAGTTTGGGGAACCATCGGATTTATCGCCGCCATGTGGTTAACCAATTTGACTGACAATAAAGCGTCTGCTAACATGTTTTATATATCGGCAGTTGCAGCAGTAATCTTGGGAATTTATTCGTTCACATTACCTAAATGTCCACCTCAAAAGTTGATAGCTGAGAATGCTACCTTACCTCAAAAATTAGGTTTGGATGCCTTTAAATTATTTGGCACTTATAAAATGGCGTTGTTCTTTTTATTCTCTATGTTTTTAGGAGGAGCATTGCAATTAACGAATATGTATGGCGATGTTTATTTATCAGAATTTGGTAAAATTCCGGAATATGCCAATAGTATCATTGTAAAAAAATCGACGTTGATTATGTCGATTTCTCAAGTTTCTGAAACCTTATTTATTTTAGCAATTCCGTTTTTCTTAAAGCGATTCGGTATCAAACAGGTAATGCTGATTTCGATGTTGGCTTGGGTGTTACGTTTCGGATTATTTGCTTACGGAAATCCGGCTGATGGTTTATGGATGATTATTATGTCGTGTGTGGTGTACGGAATGGCATTTGATTTCTTCAATATTTCAGGTTCGTTATTTATAGAAACCACAACCGATTCTAAAATACGTTCGTCTGCACAAGGTTTGTTCATGATGATGTCGAACGGATTTGGTGCTTTCTTCGGAGGATTAATTAGTGGAATCGTTATCGATAAATACTTCACACATGATGGCGCAAGAGATTGGCACAACATCTGGCTTTCGTTTGCAGGATATGCTTTGGTAATTGCCATTGCTTTTGCGGTAATGTTCAAACACAAACACAATCCGAATGATGTGGAAAAAGTGAGTCATTAAAAAATAATAGTTTTATACAAACCCTTTCTGTGTTAAAATATTCAGAAAGGGTTTTTTTTATTTTTGAAATGAAATATCTTTGAAATCCAATTGCTATTCTTATGAAAAAACAACTTCTTTTACTATTCCTTTTTATTCCTTTTTTTGGATTTTCCCAAACAACGCAACTTTACAAAAAAAGTGTAGCGGCTTATAAAGGTAGAGACTATGCGTTGTTTTTAAAACTCAGCAAACAATTGGACAGCATCCGACCTTCGCATCCGGTATTTTCGTATAATGTCGCAGCAGGATATGCACTCACCAAAAAAGAAAATGAAGCTTATGCTGCTTTAAAGAACGTTGTATTGATGAACAATACCATTCCATTTGAAGAGGAAGCCGATTTTCAAAACATTAAAACTAATGCAGGTTTTCAAAAAGTAATAGCGTTAAGAGAAGCACAAAACAAAGTAATTGAAACGTCCAATTTTAAAGTGTCGCTTTCTGAAAAAGATTTACATCCAGAAGGGGTGATTTATTTGGATAAGCACAAACTTTGGTTAGCATCGAGTATTCACCTCAAAAAAATTGTGGCTTTTGATAGCAAAGGTGTTTGTTCGGATTGGTTTATTGACACACCATATTCGATTTTTTCGTTACGAACAGATGCAAGTCAAAGGTATTTGTGGGTGACTTGTTCTGCCATGCCGGAAATGAAAAATTTCACAGAAGCCGTAGATGGACGAAATGAAATCTTAAAAATCGACATCAAAACCCGACGTCTTGTCAAAAGATATATTGCCGATGGGAAGCACGTTTTTGGTGATATAGCGATTGCTAAAAATGGCGATGTTTATATTTCTGATAGTGTGGAGCCTATCATTTATAAAATACAAAAAGACAAAGCACCCCATGAGAAAATTGTGGTTTGGAAAGACCTAAAAGGAAAAGCGTTTAACTTGCAAGGGTTAACGTTTAACCCGGATGAATCGAAACTTTTTATAGCCGATTATCTCAATGGAATCATGGTGATTACAATGAAAGACGATTTTAAAACATCGTGGTTGACTATCCCAGAAGGTGCAACAAAAAAAGGAACCGACGGATTAGTGTTTTATAAAAACAATTTAATTGCTATTCAAAACGGTGCAGTTCCTATTCGCATTGTGAAGTTCAATCTGAATCCCGAAAACACTCAGATAACCGATTTTAAAGTGTTTGATAATAACCGGGCTGCTTTTAATGAACCTACTTTAGGCAACATTACGAATGGGAAATTGTACTTTTTTGCTAACGCTCCGTGGAAATTTTACGACGATACCAAACAACTGGACGAAACCAAATTCGAAAATCCGAAGTTGTTTGAATTGCAATTGGATTGATAAATTACCGCTTCAAAGTAAAATGACCTTTTAAATTCCTTCCATCAGCACGAACAACAACAAACCAATAATCCGTTGATGGGAGTTGTTTTCCATTCAAATTACCATCCCAGCCACGGCTTTCTGGTAAAAAACCGGTGATTAGTTTTCCATAGCGGTCATAAATGTAGGTTTTCATGCCAGGTTCGTACTCAGAATAAAGCACCTTCCAATACTCATTTATCCCATCACCGTTTGGAGTAAAGAATTTAGGATAATTAAGCAGTAATGCGTTTATAGTGTCGTTGCCGCAATTGGCATCTCTCACATACACAGTGTAATATCCGATAGGCAAGTTATTGAAAACTGGACTATTCTGAAAAGTGACATTATCTAATGAATATTCATAATTTCCGAATCCGCTGTTTACTAAAACGACTTCAATTGAATTTTCGTCAACAGTCCAATCGGTAATATTTAAGTGATCAATCTCAGGTGCGATGGAAGTCATAACATTATAAGTGAATTGCCCAGTACAATTTCCAGAAGGATAATTCTTGACAACATTTACAGTATATTGACCGCCTTGGATCACCACAATCGACTGAGAAGTTTGCCCGGTTGACCAATGATAAGACAAGAATCCATTGCCAGGATTAAGCGTTTCGGTTTGATTTTCACACAATGTAATGTTGTATTGATTGCCCAGATAGGGGCGTACAATCAAATTAAAAGTAACGATATCATAGCAATCGCCAGCATTGTATTGTAAGCGGCAGTAAATGATTTGGTTACCTGAATTGTAAACAGATGGCAAAGGGTTGCTGACGGAAATCGCATCATTAAGTGAAAAATGGTAGGTAATGGTATATAACGCTGGATTAAGTGTACCTAAAACACTTGCATCTTGGCTGGTCAGAATAAAGTTTTCTGTTCCATCGTTTGAAGAATCATCACAGGCCGACATATCATTCGGCTGTTGGGCTATGGACAATGATGGGAGCTGAGCAACATCGGAAATATAATTCCTGAAATCACCACATGATTGACCTACCCTGAATGTATAAATCGCAGGGGCTAGATTTAAGAACACGTTGCTAGTTCCGTTGTTAACAAAAAAAGGCAGTCCATTTTTTTCAATTATGCTGTAGGTTAACGGAGGTGCTCCGATGGCAAATAATTTAACATCGATTTGGTTTCCGTCGCAATTTGTTTTCTCAATTCCTATAAATTGTATGTGTCCGTCAAACACAAATTCTTTAATAATTTCTACACAAATTCTAGACGCAGAAATGTTTCCTTCATTAAATCCTTGAAAACTTTTTATGATCCTAAAAGTACCTAAAAAAGTCAAGTTTAGCATTATTTCATTATTTTGTATGGGATATGAATTCAATGCGTTCGGATTAGTGCCATTTATGTATGGAGTTCCGTTTAAAGGATGTCCCCATGTATTGGTAATTGGGTTGAATTTCTGTAACCAATATACATTGATGACACTGTTGGTAATATGGGATAAAAGAAAATCGAATGAACCACAATGTGGAAACAAAGTAAAATTCGTTGAAGTGACTTCGTATCCAATTACTTCTATGGTTGTGCTATGTGTAATGCCACAAATGTTCATGGCGGAAAACGAATAGCTACCTGGCGGCAAATCGGTCATCGAACAACTACCGTCAGAACCAATATACGATGACACATTATAAGGTAAAGCATGGACAAATTCTGGTGGAGCAGCTGTCATTTGTACAGAAGTTAACGTGGTGTCACCACCGCTTATCCAGACCGATCCTTTTCCAACCTCACAAACAGGTCGTGCTACAGACGATAGCGAGGTAGTAACATCCTGAACAAAAAAACTATATATATACACATTTCCGCAATCATCAGTCAGCACAACAGTGTAATGACCTGTTATGAGGTTTTCCAGTTCCAGTTCCCCAACAATGTTGATTAGATTGCTGACATCATCCGGAGTAGATCCGTAAGCAGCCGGGGCAACCGTAATGATTGCAGCAACAATTATAAAACGCGGAATGCTGATTTTTACATCACTGATGTTGGATTGGCATCCTGGCTTTGGCTGTGCAGTGTGCTGCGGATTTACAGGCTCGTCGACTAATGTGATATCGGCAACTGCTGTATGCCCGCAGCCATCAGAAACTTCAATGGCATAATGGCCAAATGGTACAGGAGTAGTGTAGTTCCCATAATCGACAGGAGTACTTGAAAACGGACCAGGATGTTGTGCGTTAAAAGTGTTGGGATTAAAGCCTGTTGGAGCATCGGTAAAAGTGACATGAAGATTGGGCATGTACGTGAAAGCATCAATGCTTAAGTAATAACCACCACACTTGGCTATCAGATTAGTCAGGGAAACTTCAAATTTTAAATTGACCAAAGTGTTCAGGGTAAAAGTGTTTCCACAGCTGTCGATGACCGATAAGTCATACGAATAGGCCTGATCATAGAAAAACGGAATTTGAGCCAAAACTGGCTGATCTGTAACCATGCCGCTTGTTAATATATTGGTTACGATCTGAGACGAACCATTAGGAAAATGCAAGTTATAAGTAATTTGAAAAGGGTAATGCAACGATTGATTGGGTTGTGCTGAAAGTATGTGAGTAACACCGATCATATTACAGGTAGGTAGTCCTGCGGCAAAAGAGGCAGTTCCAATAATGACAGTTGAAGTTGCGGAAGTCGATACTGTATGGGCAATAACCGTAGCATCGCCACAGTTGTCAAATACCCTTACGGTGTATAATCCACCGGGCAGCGCGGTAAAAACTGGTGACGACTGAAGCGACCTTGTGATCGGACCGGAGAGTATTTCATATTGGACACCAATTCCGTTTGTGACATTTACGGTTAATGTTCCATTGTTACAGGTTGCTACCGTACTGTTGATAAAATAGTTTAGAGGAACTATAGTACTACTTATAGTGGCTGTTGCTGATTGTGAATTTTGGTCTGCTCCTAAAACCTGAACAGCAGTCACCTGATACGTTCCACTGGTTTGCCCTAGCAGGGTATTGCCGGTCTGGACTGCTATTGGCGAAGACAGATTAGGAAGGAGATATATGTAAAAGGTCACCGTAGCACCAGCAGTTGTGCCCGATGTTGAAAATGTGAGGGTGCCATTACCAAGGCATGTTTCGTTTGTATTGGCTACATTCAGCGTGAAATTGGGAAGCTGTCCCAAAACAATGTTAGGAAAGGATACTATAAAATAAAGAAAAAGTAGATTTTTAATCATTTTGACATGGTAACAAAAAGGCAAACCGAAAATAATTTACACATACATTATTTTGAAAATCACCTCATTACAAAAGTAACAAAAAAATTCATTCGATAAATGTACTCTAAAATAAAACAATTATATTTTAAAATGAAAGTTTGCATATTCTCAAAAAAGAATTACCTTTGCCAACCTTTTGGCGAAGAAGAGTTTCCTTTAGGTATCAACTATTTACACAAACACTGTTGTTGTTTTTAATCGCATTACGAAACTCAAAGAACGCAACATACAAATTTAGTAATCAGCATGGCTGTATTAGACAAAACACAAGAAGATTTTTTATCGAGCTTTAACTGGCACAATTACTCAGAAGGTATTGATATTGTAGATGAAAAAAACTTACAAGAATTCGAAGATTTAGTAACAAAAACTTTTATTGATACAGATCAAGAAGAAGTAGTAGAAGGAGTAGTAGTGAGAATTACTGATCGTGATGCTATTGTTGACATTAATGCAAAATCGGAAGGCGTTATTTCATTGAATGAATTCCGTTACAACCCAGGTTTAAAAGTGGGTGACAAAGTTGAAGTATTAATTGACGTTCGTGAAGACAAAACAGGTCAATTGGTATTATCACACAGAAAAGCAAGAACTATCAAATCATGGGATAGAGTTATTTCTGCTAACGAAACAGGTGAAATTGTTACCGGTTTAGTGAAATGTAGAACTAAAGGAGGTATGATTGTAGATGTTTTCGGAATTGAAGCATTCTTACCAGGTTCACAAATTGATGTGAAACCAATCCGTGATTACGATGTATACGTAAACAAAATGATGGAATTTAAAGTTGTGAAAATTAATCACGAATTTAAAAACGTTGTTGTTTCGCACAAAGCGCTTATCGAAGCGGATATCGAAGTTCAGAAAAAAGAAATTATTGGTCAATTAGAAAAAGGACAAGTATTAGAAGGTGTTGTTAAAAACATTACTTCTTATGGTGTGTTTATTGACTTAGGTGGTGTTGATGGATTAATCCACATTACCGATCTTTCTTGGTCTAGAATCAATCACCCAAGTGAAGTTCTTGAATTAGATCAAAAACTAAACGTGGTTATCCTTGATTTTGATGATGAGAAAACAAGAATCCAATTAGGTTTAAAACAATTAAGCGCTCATCCTTGGGATGCTTTAGGAACTGAACTTAAAGTTGGTGACAAAGTGAAAGGTAAAGTAGTAGTTATTGCTGATTACGGTGCTTTCATTGAAGTAGCTGAAGGAGTAGAAGGTTTAATTCACGTTTCTGAAATGTCATGGTCTACACACTTAAGAAGTGCTCAGGACTTTGTAAAAGTTGGAGATGTTGTTGAAGCGGTTGTTTTAACTTTAGACAGAGACGAAAGAAAAATGTCGTTAGGTATCAAGCAAATGACGCAAGATCCATGGACAGACATTACAGCTAAATATCCAGTAGGTTCTAGACATACAGGTATCGTTAGAAACTTTACTAATTTCGGAATTTTCGTAGAATTAGAAGAAGGTATCGACGGTTTGGTTTATATTTCTGATTTATCTTGGACTAAAAAAATCAAACATCCATCTGAATTTGTAAACGTTGGAGACAATTTAGATGTAGTAGTATTAGAATTAGATGTTGAAGGACGTAAATTATCTTTAGGTCACAAACAAACTACCGATAATCCTTGGGACAAACATGAAGATGCGTTTGCTGTTGGAACTATCCACACAGGAACAATTGCTGAGATTGTTGACAAAGGAGCTACAGTTGATTTCGGAGAAGATGTTGTTGCGTTTATTCCAACTCGTCACTTAGAAAAAGAAGACGGTAAAAAATTGAAAAAAGGTGACGAAGCTGAATTCAAAGTAATTGAATTCAACAAAGAATTCAAAAGAGTTGTTGCTTCTCATACTGCAATTTTCCGTGAAGAAGAAGAGAAAAATGTAAAAGCGGTTGCTGAAGCTGTTGCGAATAACAACAACGCACCTGCTGCTACTTTCGGAGATGCAAATGATGTTCTTGCTGGTTTAAAAGCAAAAATGGAAAAAAGCGAGAAAAAGAAATAATTTTTTCTTTTTGAATATAGAAAGCCTTACAGAAATGTAGGGCTTTTTTTATGAATTCAAGCTAACATCTTATTTTCTTCGGGTAGAAAATCATTTATAGTTTGTATAATGATACATCTTCGTTATTAATTTCAATCTACTAATTTTACTTTACACCATTTAATGAGTAACCTTATCACTTCAAAAAAGGTAGGAATACTATAACTTATAGTTATAATTTTGTAGCAATCGAAAGCAGAAATAAGGTGTATTTTGTATTAACATTTCTAAATCTAAAAGCGAAAATGGAACTACAAAAATACATTATCATAAATGGTTCACATAAAGGCTTTCTAAAAGGATGTTTTGGTATAGTACTTATATTTATCATTTTTACTTCATGCAGCTCTCCAAAAAACAATCCAAATTCTAAAGTACCTAACGGAGGTTTACCTGAGCCGTATGCCACAAAATCGACAAGAAATTATAGTAATGTTCAAGGTTGGAAAGACGGCAGAACACCAATTGCACCTAAAGGCTTTACTGTTACAAAATATGCAGACGATTTTGAAAATCCACGATGGATGTATGTCACTCCTAACGGTGATGTTTTGGTAGCCGAAAGCAATTCCAATCATACCTTAAAGGAAAAAATAGGAGGTTTTTTTTTAGGAGCATCAAAATCGAATAACCTGCACAACAGTATTGATAGAATTACATTATTGCGGGATACTAATAAAGACGGAATTCCTGATTTACGCTCCACTTTTTTAACCAAACTCAATCAACCCTTTGGGATGTTAGTAATTGGGAATTCGCTGTATGTGGCCAATGTAGATGCCGTTTTGCGTTTTCCATACCAAGCAGGTCAAACCGAAATTACAGAAAAAGGACAAAAAATATTGGATTTACCTGGAGGTAAGCATGTGCGACACTGGACACGTAATCTTATTGCTAATGCCGACAATTCTAAAATTTATGTAGCTGTGGGCTCCAATTCGAATGTGGCTGAAAATGGTATCGAAGCAGAATACAAACGTGCCAATATCCTCGAAATAAACCCGGATGGTTCTGGCGGGAGAATTTATGCCAGTGGGCTGCGAAATCCTGTTGTAATGGGATGGGCTGTTGGTACACAAACACTTTGGGTAGCCGTAAATGAAAGGGATGAGCTAGGAGATGATTTGGTCCCCGATTATTTAACAAGTGTAAAAGAAAATGGTTTTTATGGTTGGCCCTATTCGTATTACGGACAGCATATAGACCCACGTATTATAACGCAAAGACCCGATTTAGTGGAAAAGGCCATTGTGCCCGATGTGCCACTTGGCGCTCACACAGCATCATTAGGATTAGCTTTTTATACTCAAAAAGCATTTCCGAAAAAATACCACGATGGTGCTTTTATCGCCCAACATGGTTCTTGGAATCGTTCAGTATTGGCCGGTTATCGCGTTGTATTTGTCCCTTTTGAAAATGGAAAACCTGTAGCTAAACCAGAAGATTTCTTAACTGGTTTTATAGCAACCGCTGAAAAAAAAGTATATGGACGACCAGTAGGAATCATTGTGATGCCCGATGGTGCTTTATTGTTAACCGATGATGTTACTAATACCATTTGGAGAATTAGTGTTTCGGCTAATTGATTTAGGTCTATTTAATTTGTTATTCCTTTCCAATAGCTAGAGTATCTTGCTCTTGTATGAATTATACAACCTCACATTATTGTCATGTGGGGATTTTTTATATCACTATTTTAGGTTAAAAAAAACCATAAACAATTTCTTCTCGTAAATCCATTTATAAACTTAAAAAAAAACAAGTATCATGAAAACAAGAAGAATTTTAAATTCAGTTGTATTAGTAGTAACTTTAGTAATCGGAACCAGTGCTTTTGCACAAAAAGAAAAAACAGTAACTGTTGGAGGAGCTCCAATGTATCCATCAAAAAACATTGTGGAAAATGCTGTTAATTCTAAAGACCATACGACTTTAGTAGCTGCAGTAAAAGCCGCCGGATTGGTAGAAACATTGCAAAGTAAAGGACCATTCACCGTTTTTGCCCCAACAAATGCAGCGTTTGACAAGCTGCCAAAAGGAACTGTTGAAACGTTATTAAAACCAGAAAACAAAAAAATGTTGCAAACTATTTTAACCTATCATGTCGTGGCGGGAAAAATGAATGCTGCTGATATTGCGAAAGCCATTAAAGCGGGTAATGGAAAAGCCATTTTAAAAACCGTTTCTGGTGGAACTTTAACGGCTTGGATGAAAGGAAGTGATTTATACATCACGGATGAAAATGGTTCAATTGCAAAAGTAACGATTGCCGATGTCAATCAATCTAATGGTGTTATTCACGTTATAGACACAGTGGTAACTCCAAAATCATAATTACCGATTTGGTTTTTGTTTGGTTAGGAAGAAACCCATCTCGATTGCGCGGGATGGGTTTCTGTTTTATATTTAATTCGATTTTTCGACCTTGACTTTAGCTTCAATAAGATGTTCCTTGGGAGTACCATCAACTAAATCATTCAATATCTAATTACGCTTTTCGAATAATCCAAAAATCGAATAATCGAACAATCGCTACCGCAGTTGCGCTCCCAATTCCTTCTCAAAATTAGATTGCAACTTACTCATGATTTTATCAATCTGAACGTCGGTTAAGGTTTTAGTAGCATCTTGAATAATAAAACTTACTGCGTAGGATTTCTTTCCTTCTGGTAAATTCTTTCCTTGATATACATCAAACAAATTGACACTTTTTAAAAGTGATTTTTCTGTTTGAATTGCGATACTGTAAACCGATTCGAAAGCGACATTCTGATCAATTAATAATGCCAAATCCCTGCGCACTTCGGGATATTTCGGAATGTCATGAAACTTAATTTTACTGGATAGTAATTTCAACACCAAATCCCAATTGAAATCGGCAAACAATAC
>JANNCY010000052.1:0-1713 GCA_031387085.1 Flavobacteriales bacterium
AGTTGATTAATCACAAAAGCCAAATCTTTTCCATATTCTAAATGAGAAGGAGAAAACGAACCCTCCGTTTTTGGAAATGCCATAATGTAACCATTTGGCACTAATGCTTCCCAGAAATTTTGATAAGCATCCCATGTCATAACAAATCCGTGTCCGAAAACCAAACTCGGAAATTGTAAAAGGTTTTGCGTAGTCATTACAACGTTATCACCAGCCACATCTGAAGGGTAATAAATTTCGGTTACTATACTCCGATTACTTCTACTGGCATCTACAAAAGTAAGTGTGGTATGACCAATTTGATAGGTTTGTGAATTAGCTGACATCAAAAAAAACAAACCTATCATAAAGGAATAAAAAAATGTTTTCATAGTTTGGAGTTGTTATAAATTCAAATGTAGTGAAATCAATTTAAAAACTTTAACAATCAATTAATTGTAAACAATAGTAAAAGTTCGTTATCAGAAGGCAAAAAAGCAATACCTTTGCAGGC
Organism: Flavobacteriales bacterium; assembly: GCA_031387085.1. Taxonomy (GTDB): domain Bacteria; phylum Bacteroidota; class Bacteroidia; order Flavobacteriales; family Flavobacteriaceae; genus Flavobacterium. The sequence goes on from JANNCY010000052.1 coordinate 494, forward strand.
TGATTTTTAAAATAATGAGATTACACCGAAATTTAGTTTACACAACCATCGATTCTTTAAACGCTATTTTTAACGAAGGAGAATATGCCGATAAAGTGGTGGCACGCGCTTTAAAAAAAGACAAACGCTGGGGAAGTTCCGACCGTAAATTTGTTGCAGAAACTATTTATGAAGTAGTCCGTTGGAAACGATTATATGCCGAAATTGCAGAAGTAAAAGAACCATACAATCGTGAGGATTTATGGAGAATGTTCGCTGTTTGGGCAGTTTTGCGCGGCTATCCCATTCCCGATTGGAAACAATTAGAAGGAACACCCGAACGCAAAATAAAAGGCCGTTTTGACGAACTGTCAAAAATCAGAAAAATGCGCGAATCGATTCCAGATTGGATGGATGAATTGGGTGTAAAAGAACTCGGCGAAGCATTGTGGACAAAAGAAATTGCCGCACAAAACCAACAGGCAAAAGTAATTCTTAGAGTCAATACACTAAATACTACCAAAGAAAAGTTACGGGCCATTTTAATGGATTTGAATATCGAAACCGAATATTTAAAAGACCAGCCCGATGCTTTGGTTTTAACAGAAAGAGCCAACGTATTTTTAACGGATGCTTTTAAAGCAGGATTATTTGAAGTACAAGATGCATCATCACAATTGGTTGCTGCATTTTTAGACGTACAACCCGGAATGAGAGTCGTAGACACTTGTGCTGGTGCTGGTGGAAAAACACTTCACATGGCTTCCTTAATGCAAAACAAAGGACAATTAATTGCCATGGATTTATACGAAAGTAAACTCAAACAATTAAAACTTAGAGCCAAAAGAAACGGTGCTTTCAATATCGAATATAGAATTATCGATTCGACTAAAGTGATTAAAAAACTACACGAGAAAGCCGATAGAGTACTTATCGACGCTCCGTGTAGCGGTATCGGTGTTTTAAAAAGAAACCCAGATGCCAAATGGAAATTACAACCCGAATTCATCGATAACATCAAAAAAATACAAGCAGAAGTTTTAGAAAACTATTCTAAAATTGTGAAACCTGGAGGGAAACTAGTTTACGCTACTTGCTCGGTCTTACCATCTGAAAATCAGGAACAAATAAAAAAATTCTTAACCACCGAAATAGGAAAAAGTTTTACCTTTGTAAAAGACTCTAAAATACTTGCCTCACAATCAGGTTTCGACGGATTTTACATGGCATTATTAGAACGC
>JANNCY010000083.1:0-5752 GCA_031387085.1 Flavobacteriales bacterium
AAAATTTCTCCCGATTCGGCATCTTCCATTTCTACCATTCCGATGTTTGGCATTTTTTCCTCTCTGATGTCATAAACCCTAACGCCAGTAATGTCGTGTTTTTTCCCTGCTATTTTTAATGTTTTCTCGTAATCTTCCTCCACCATAAAATCGGAAATAACAAAAACAATGGCTTTCTTTTTTTGGGTTGCGGATAAGAATTTTAATGCTTGCGATAAATCGGTTTTTTTACTTTTAGGCTGGAATTCTATCAATTCACGAATGATTCGCAACACATGTGATTTCCCTTTTTTGGGCGGAATGTACAATTCGATTTGATCGGAGAATAAAACCAACCCAATTTTATCATTGTTTTGTGTTGCCGAAAACGCCATGGTTGCAGCAATTTCGGTAACGATTTCACTTTTCAATTGATTTTTGGTTCCGAAACTTTCCGAACCCGAAATGTCGACCATCAACATCATCGTTAATTCGCGTTCTTCTTCAAAAACTTTAACGTGTGCTTCGTTATATCGAGCCGTTACATTCCAATCTATAGCTCGAATATCATCACCATATTGGTATTGACGCACTTCCGAGAATGTCATACCGCGTCCTTTAAACGACGTATGGTACTCCCCCGAAAAGATATGATCGCTCAATCTTCGGGTTTTGATTTCTATTTTACGGACTTTTTTGAGTAGGTCTTTCGTTTCCATTCTTTCAGTTGTCGGTTGTCAGTTGTCGGTTGTCAGTATTTTAGCGGTTGAAAGCTAACTGATAACAGAAAACGGATAACTGATTAAGGTACTTCGATTTCGTTTACGATTTTATTGATAATGTCAACAGAAGTGATGTTTTCAGCTTCGGCTTCATATGAAATTCCGATTCTGTGACGCAACACATCGTGAACAACGGCGCGAACGTCTTCTGGAATCACATAACCACGGCGCTTGATAAAAGCATAACATTTCGCTGCATTCGCCAAATTGATGCTTCCACGAGGCGAGGCTCCGAAACTGATTAAAGGTTTTAGATTTTCTAGTTTGTATTTTTCTGGATAACGCGTGGCAAAAACAATATCGAGTATGTATTTTTCGATTTTTTCATCCATATATACTTCGCGAACCGCTTCTTGTGCACGAAGAATTTGTTCTACAGAGACGACTTGATTTACCTTTTCATAAGCACCTTTTAAATTCTGGCGAATCACCAAACGTTCTTCATCAATTTTTGGATAATCAATTACAGTTTTCAGCATAAAACGATCGACTTGCGCTTCTGGCAAAGGATACGTTCCTTCTTGTTCAATTGGATTTTGAGTCGCTAAAACTAAAAATGGTCGGTCTAATTTGAAAGTCGTATCGCCAATGGTGACTTGTTTTTCCTGCATCGCTTCCAACAAAGCCGATTGTACTTTGGCTGGCGCACGATTGATCTCATCGGCTAAAACAAAATTGGCAAAAATGGGACCTTTCTTGATTGAAAATTCGTTGGCTTTGATGTTGTAAATCATGGTTCCAACAACGTCTGCTGGTAATAAATCTGGGGTAAACTGAATTCGGCTAAAGCTTCCGTGAACTGCTTGTGATAAGGTATTTATGGCTAATGTTTTTGCTAAACCCGGAACTCCTTCTAGTAAAATATGTCCTTGTCCTAAAAGTCCGATTAGCAATCGTTCTACCATGTGTTTTTGACCCACAATAACTTTGTTCATTTCCATCGTTAGTAAGTCGATAAAAGCACTTTCTCTTTCAATTTTTTCATTGATTGCTTTAATGTCTAAAGCAGCAATATTTTCTTCCATAAATTCTATTTTTATAGTATTGGTAAGGTTTAAAATTTTAACATTTCAAAAATGAAAATTTAATTAGAAAGGGAATGTTAACAATGCGTTAAAACTTCTTTTCTATTCTTGTTTTTAAGGATGATTTATGATTTTGTTTTAGTAATTTTAAACTTTTTAATAAATTCTCGAAAAAATCGAAGATTATTTATTTTTTTTCGGCACATAATTTAAATACAACTATTTTGAACAAAACAGCTTTATCTCCAATAGTTTCTGGAACTATGAATTGGGGTGTTTGGGATAAGAATCTCAGCACTTCTGAAATGAGTCAAACCATCCATCTTTGTGTCGAAAATGGAATTACCACTTTTGATCATGCCGATATTTATGGTGGTTATACTACCGAAGCGCAATTTGGAAAAGCCTTTTCCGAAAGTAAAATTTCGAGAGAGAAAGTACAATTTATTTCGAAATGCGGCATCCAACTCACGCAAGGAAGAGACAACAAAATAAAACATTACGATTATTCTAAGAACTATATTATTTGGTCGGTAGAAAATTCGTTAAAAAATTTACAAACCGATTTTTTAGATGTATTGCTTTTGCATCGCCCGAGCCCTTTGATGGTTGCCGATGAAATTGCCGAAGCGGTATCCAAATTAAAATCGGAAGGGAAAATTATCGATTTCGGTGTTTCTAATTTCACCGCATCGCAAACGGAATTAATTCGCCAAAAAATAGCAATTAATTACAATCAAATTCAATTTTCGGCAACGCAACATGAAGCGATGTTGGACGGGAATTTAGATTATATGCAAATTCACAACATTCGTCCAATGTCCTGGAATCCGTTAGGAACTGTTTTCAGGGAAGACAATGAGCAAACACGACGATTGAAAAAACTGTTGGTAGAACTAGTGAAAAAATACGAAGTCGGTTCGGATACGATTTTATTAGCCTGGATTTTAAAACATCCTTCCCAAATTATTCCGATTGCAGGAACCGTAAATACCGCTCGAATTCAAGCCTTGAAAAAAGCGGTTGAATTACAATTGGATCCGTTGGATTGGTTTGCCATTTGGAGTGAAAGTATGGGGAATAAAGTACCTTAAAAAAAGTGTTCAGTATTCAGTGCTCAGTTGGCAGAAACTGAACACTGAACACTGAACACTGAACACTAATTTATGATTAACAAACGTCTTCTTATCAAAAACCTTCTCGCTCACAATGATGAGTGCAGTTTTTATGACAAGAAACGTCAGTTGAACTTACACACTAAAGAAGGAAAAGCAAAGTTTTTGAAACACATTTGTGCGTTGTCGAATTCGAATCCGTCTAACAATTCGTATATCGTAGTTGGTGTTGAAGATCAAGATAATGAAATCACGGGTGATGATTTTTTTGATGACAGTCACATTCAGAATTTAGTAAATGCGTATTTGGAAAATCCGCCGAAAATTCAATACGAAAATGTGCCATTCCCAAATTTACCAAAAGACAAAGTCGTTGGATTGGTGACTATCAAACCCAAATCGAAAACGTCTTATTTTAAAAAAAACATTCATACTATTTTAGCGAATACCGTTTTTGTTCGTCGGGGAAGCAACACGATGCCGACTGAAGATAAGATTCCGTATTCCAAACAAAATATCGAAACGGTAATTAGCATCGAAAACAATTCGCGCAATAGCATTGCGTATACATTGGATGGTGTGATTGATTTTGTGCACCATCGCCACAAAGATTTATCATCGGAATATAAAGTGTTTAAAGAGTTGTTTGTGATTTGTTGGTCGGGAATTCCGAAAAAAATTCGCGAAACAACTTTTCTTTCCCGAGTCGATATTGAATTGATTAACGAACAGGTAAAGTTGTTTTATTCTGCGCAAGATGTAGTTACGATTACTTTTGATAAAAACACCTTCACGATTACCGAATATGTCCCTTTGGGCTTGAATGACAAAACCAGTTATTATCCTTTAGAGCAACAAAAAATTACGTTTTTTGACAATGGTTATTATAAAATTGAAGCCGAAATGCTATTTGACCCACCGCAATTCAATCGGAAAATGATGTTTCATATTTACAATTCGAATTTAAGTTTGTTGGATAAAATGCAGAAGGATGTCGTGTTGAATGAACGTGAAGAAAAAGATTTGGCCAACCTTCCGTCAACTTTAATGATTTGCTACCTCAACGGATTTGACGACGCCAAACAAAAATTAATCGAAGCAAAACCGTTGCTAAAACAATATGTAAAATCAGAATCGTATAGTAATTTTAAAGAAGTGATGCGGGTTTTGAGAAAGATGAAATACAATTCGGAGGCGAAATAATGTAGTCCTGAGCTTCGATTATTGGATTTTTCGATTATTCGAACTCTCGAAAAATCCAATAATCGAAAAATCGACTGAGATTTTCTAGTAAAAGCTATTTCAAACTGTTGATTATACTTTCCTCTTTCTCACTTAAAAGAATTACATTCTGTTTTTTCCAGAATTCTTCGGTGTATTTATTTCCGTTTTTAAACAAGCTTTGTTCTTTGTATTTCTTGGTTTTATCCAACTTGAATTCCCCTTCTTTATAATCTAAAGTTGTCATGTCGTAGGTGCTTTCAAAAGTGTTATTGATTAATTTGCCATACTTCACATAGAAATTAATTTTAATCTGATTGTAAATCATGATGTACTTATCGCCGTCCATTTTAAATTTTGATTTTCTGGCAAATTCATTAATTTTTGCTTTCGCAATTAGCAGATTAACAATCTTATTGAACTTTTTATGTTCTTGAGAAAATTGCATATCAATATCCAAAATAAGTTTTGTTTTAGTATCATAAACGACCGTTCCTGTATAAAGCATTGGTTCTTCCAGGCCTTCTTTTGGCTCAATCGTAATTATTTCGATACTGCTTCCGTTGTCTTCAGTTTTGGTTTCCACTCCAAAATAATAGTTTTCGCTTTTTAAAATTCTGCTTAATCCTTTAAAGTTATAAGCATAATTAACCGCTTCCTGTACATCATTTAAATTGATTGACTGAATGGCTTTTTCTCTTTCGGTAGCATTCGCATCTTTTAAATCAAATACCCGACTTTGTTTTACATGTAAGTCGGATGTGCCACTTTTTCTTTTCACATAAAAATCGATAAGTCCATCAGAAAAAGAAGTGTATTTATTATCAACATTGACAAACTCGCGATAATACGTGTTAAGGACTATTGATTTTTCCAATTTATCTTTGGATGCATTAACTGCGTCGATAAGCAACTCTTTTCCTGGTTTGTGATTGATGACCACTTCTTCGAGAACGAATGATTTTGGATCGATAAAAATTTCAATATTCGTTTCATTTTCTTTAATGGTATACGATTCTAATTTGTAGTACAAATGACTGAATTGCAATACGTTATTTTTTTCTGGAAGTGTAATTCGGAACTTCCCTTCTTCATTAGAAATCGTTCCCAAATTGGAATTGCTAACACCAACAGAAACACTTTCTACAGGTAATGAAGTCGTAGCATCTTTAATAATTCCGGTAATTGTTCTTGATTGTGAAAAAGTATAATTGGCTATAATAAGCAAGCAGAAAGTAAGTGTTTTTTTCATGGATTATATCGAATTATTGTTTGTGTTACTCTAAACCAAAAATAAAAAAAATATTACGTGAATTTCTATTATTTTTACAAATATTATTTTTTCTATGAAAAGAACATTAGTCATTGGTGATATTCACGGAGGATTGCATGCGTTACATCAAATTATAGAACGCGCTAATGTGACCGTAAAGGATACCTTGATTTTTCTTGGCGATTATGTCGATGGCTGGAGTCAATCTCCACAAGTAATTGATTTTTTAATTGATTTAAATCAAAAACAAAACTGTATTTTTATTCGAGGCAATCATGACGAATTGCTTTTAGATTGGCTGACTTCCAATGATGAAAATATTGATGAAGGCATGTGGTTCAAACATGGCGGTGAAGC
>JANNCY010000100.1:0-12491 GCA_031387085.1 Flavobacteriales bacterium
CAACCCAACATTACAAGTTACAGAAGCAGGAGTATATACTTGTATTGTGTCTGTTTCTAATGGTACAGAAGGAAGTTGTTCTACTCCTCATACATTTAATGCTAATGATATAGGTTGTCAAATACCAAAAGGGATTTCTCCAAACGGAGATGGACTAAATGATACACTCGATTTAACTGGTTTTAATGTTAGTCATCTAAGCATATTTAACCGTTATGGAACCAAAGTATATTCAAAAGAAAATTATACAAATGAATGGGGAGGACAATCAAATTCCGGAAATGAATTAGCCGATGGAACTTATTATTACGTGATAGAACTCAAACTTGGTGGCGATACCAAAACAGGATGGATATACATCAACAAAGAAAAAAATTAAACCAAAATAAAAAAGATAGTAATGACAAATTTCAAAAACAAGAAAAAACTATATTTCTTAACGGTTCTTACTTTAATTACATTAGTAGAAGTAAGAGCACAACAAGACCCACATTACACTCAATACATGTATAATTTAAGCGTTATTAATCCTGCTTATGCTGGTTCTAAAGAAAATTTATCTGCGGGACTTTTATATAGAAAGCAATGGGTTGATATAGAAGATGCTCCGACAACGGGTACTTTTTTTGCCCATTCTCCAGTTGGGAAAAATGTTGGTGTTGGATTATCTGCCATTACAGATAAAATTGGACCAGTTGAGGAAAATAATATCTACGGGGATTTCTCTTATACATTAAATTTAGGAGGTGAACACCGATTGGCTTTTGGTTTAAAAGCAGGAGTAACCTTGCATAAAGTAGGATTGTTTTCTCAAGTTTATCCTACCTTACCCGATGCAGGAGATGACGCATTTTCTGAAGATACCAGCAACACCTTCTTTAATTTAGGTGCGGGGTTATTTTATTATACTAATAAATACTACGTAGGTTTTTCAGTACCCAACTTTTTGAAATCGGCACACCTTGATTATAATGGGAGAAAATACGGGTCAGAAACATCACACTATTTCCTAACAGGAGGTTATGTATTTGACTTATCGCCAAATTTAAAATTCAAACCCTTTGCGATGTTAAAGTCTGCAATTAAAGCACCAGTATCGTTAGACGTATCTGCCAATTTCTTATACATTGAAAAATTTGAGGTTGGAGCAACTTATCGATTAGACGACTCTTTCGGATTAATGGTTAATTATGCCATTACACCTAATTTAAAAATTGGATATGCTTATGATCACATTATATCCGACTTAAAAGTAGCAACACCTTCTTCTCATGAAGTTATTTTGTTATTCGATTTGAATTTCCCGAAAAAAGTATCACAATCTCCAAGATATTTCTAACATAAAACTAACGTAAAAATGAAAAATCTATATATAGCATTAAGTTTTGGATTAATAAGCACTTCACTTATTGCACAAAATGCAGCCACTAAAATTGCAGATAAATTATTCAGTCGATATGAATATGTTGATGCAGCAAAAGAGTATCAGAAATTAGCAGAAAACGGGAAAGGTGATGGTTATGTTTATAAGCAGTTGGCCGATTCCTATTATAATATGTTCAACACCAAAGAAGCGGCAGCATGGTATGCAAAAGCAACCGAAACGCAACAAGATGCTGAAACGTATTTTAGATATGCTCAAATGTTAAAAGCAGATGGGAAATACGATGAAGCCAACAAACAAATGAACAAATTTGCGGCATTAGCTCCCAACGATCAACGTGCAAAAGCACATAAAGAAAATCCAAATTACATTCCGAAATTAGCGAGTAAAGAACCAGGTTATACTGCAAAATCATTAGGTTTAAGTAGCGATAAATCGGAATTCGGAGCCGTTTTATACGGAAACACTTTATATTTTACTAGTGCAAGAAACGGTTCTAGAAAAAACTATGGCTGGATGGATGAACCGTATTTGGATATTTACAAAGCTACATTAGGTGATAGCGGTAATTTTTCGGAAGCCACAACCGTTTCAGAATTGAATTCTAAATTCCATGATGGACCACTTACCATTAGTGCAGATGGAAACACCGTTTACTTTTCAAGTGATAGTTTTAGAGAGAAAAGTTTTGAAAAAGACAAGGCCAACAACCTTAAATTAGGAAAAAATAATCTTTATAAAGCAACTAAATCTGGTGATACTTGGGGTAATATCAAACCGCTTCCATTTAACAGCAAAGAATATTCTACAAGTAACCCAAGTTTGAGTAGAGATGGAAAAACATTGTACTTTTCTTCTAACATGCCAGGTAGCATTGGCGGTGTAGATATTTGGAAAGTGGCAGTTAATGGAGAAGATTTTGGGAAACCAGAAAATTTAGGTCCAAAAGTAAATAGTGAAGGAAATGAAAGTTTCCCTTTTATAGCCGATGACAACAAAACCTTGTATTTTGCATCTAGCGGGAAACCAGGATTAGGTGGTTTGGATATTTATAAAGCCGATTTGTCTAACGGTTCAGAAGCTGTAAATATGGGTAAACCTGTCAATAGCGAAAAAGACGATTTTGGTTTTACGTTCAACAAAGAAAAAAATCAAGGATTTTTCTCCAGTAACAGAAATGGAAATGACGATATCTTTGGCGCAACTCCAATTTGTAATGTAAATGTTATTACGGTTGTTACCAATGCCAAAACGGGAGCTATCCTAGCTGATGCAAGAGTTTCAATTCTTGACGACAAGAAAAATGTAATTGCAACAGAAAATTCAAATTCAAACGGAGAAGTGAGATACAATGTAGAGTGTGATAAAGCGTATTCTATTCAAGCTTCTAAAGATGGATTTGAAGGAAATTCTTTCGCTGTTGCCAAAAGCAAAGGTCCAGAAGCTAAAGTGGATGCTAAATTACAACCAATCGATGTTATCGTAACGCCTACAGAAATTGTTTTGAAACCAATTTTCTTTGAATACGACAAAAGTAATATCACTGCAGATGGTGCATTCGAATTGGATAAGTTAGTTCAAGTGTTGAAAAACAATGACAAACTAGTTATTTTTGCTAAATCGCATACTGATAACCGAGGAAGCGATACTTACAATTTAGCATTATCTGACAGAAGAGCAAAAGCAACTGTTCAGTATGTTATTTCAAAAGGAATTAATGCATCACAGATTTCTGGTAAAGGATTTGGAGAATCAGAACTTAAAGTGCAATGTGATCCTTGTACTGAAGAAGAACACGCTCAAAACAGACGTTCAGAATTCTTAATTGTGAAATAATCTTCATACAATTTTAAATAAACAAAAACCGAGCTCATACAGCTCGGTTTTTTGTTTTCGCACAAGTCCTTAGGAATGTAAATTAAGTCCGTTAGAAGAAAGATATTGTGGTTATTTGGTTAGATTTGTTTTAAGGCCATGTATTACAAATCCCTGCAATCTGAATGCGCTATCTGAAATAGAATTAAATTAGGCACGAGCAAGATGCTCGCGCTAGCAGTGGAATCGGAGCCCAAAGTAGAATGTGATCCTTGTTCAGAAGAACAATATGGTCAAAACAGAAGTTCAGAATTCTTAATTGTGAAGTAATAAACACGATTCCTTTTTAATTTACAAACACCGAGCTTTAAAGGGCTCGGTTTTTTTGCATTATGATTTGCCGACATACGGATACTCTCTCTTCATTGCAATTAAAAAACTTATAGGTGCTTATTTGATATAGCGTTTAAAGTGATTGTGAATATTACTATTTATCGTTGATAAGAAAGTTGAATTGAATCACCATTTGTATAGTATATAAATTGTGTAAAGAATGAAAAGCAATGAGGAATAAAAACACGCTTCACTTTGTCTTATGTTGTGAAATCCAAAGGAAAATTATAACAATCCAAATCTTTTTATTAAAGTTTAGATTTACTTTTTTAAAAAACAAAAAGAGCCCCTAATGGAGCTCTTTTCTGTCGTAACCTATTTACTTAATTTATTACAATATCGTCAATTTGCATTGTTGTAGTTGGACCAGATGTGCCATTACCAACGTATTCAAATATAAAAAATCCATTTCCAGTAAAGGCAGCTGGAATTGCATAATTTCCACTATTCGTAAAACTTGTAGGATATCCAGAAGTAGACCCAGGAGACATTGTAAAATTAGAAGTGATGTCCACCAAAGTAGCGTTATTGATATTGGAACCTGGAACATAATTAGTTGAATAATATACTCTTAAACAAGTACCATCTCCAAATCCCGCTTTTGTTTTAAATGAGAATGTATTGGCAGCAGTCATATCAACCGGAACAATAAACAAAGTTCTATTAGCTTCAGGTGTTCCTCCAAAAGAAGACATTTGAATGTATTTATTTCCACTAAAAGTTTTTACTTGCCAATATCTAGAGCCAATTACAGGATCGTTAATGTATTTTGGGAAGTTCTGAAAATTAGTTGCAGTATAAGATGTAAATGGTTCATTTAAAGTTCCACTATATATAATGGCGCTTCCTCCAATAGGTGGACTAACATCAAATCGAGGTTGTGTTAATTTTATATCACTTTCGTAACGAACTATAAATTGAAAATCAGTATCGTACTTGGTTAATACACCTCTTATTTTACCACTGTTTGTTGGTACTTGTTTTCCTGTAAACGGACAAAAACTGCTAAAACGAATAATTTGCTCATTTCCACCACCTAAAGAAATCAAAGTATGATTTGTAGCGCCACCACCAGAATCAATATCATAATAAGTTCTGTTGATAGATCCTTCAGAAAATTGAATATTATCCAATTCAACTAAAGTGTTTTGATTTGCATTAGTATAAGCTGCTCCTAAACTTAACGTTCTTACAAAATTATCTTCTGGTACAATAGTAGCTGAAGGAAATAAATGGTTTTGCCATTCAAATTCAGAAATTCTTCCTACTTCAAATGGGCTTATTGGACTTGATTGATATAAAGAACCAATTTGTAAAGAGCCATAAACAATAGCACTATATAAACCTTTTAGTTTAATATAAACTTTTCTTCCTGGTGTAAATCCTTTTCCATAGAGTGTAGTTACATTTAATGGAACACTAAATCCAATTGGGTTTGTACCAACAGTTGGAATCGTTTGGAAGGATATAGATTTATAAAAAGTTCCCTTTTCATCACTAGAAGTTACATAAGCTTCTATAATATCATCTGTTGTTATTTCAACAGGAGTTCCAGTTGCCGAAGAATTGACAGCTGCTACAGTAGTGGTTGGAGTTAATTCAGTAGTAACTAAAGTTTCAATTGGTGTTTCATAGGAATCATCATTTGCACAACTTGTTAAAAAGCCAGTAGCAAAAGTTAATAATAATACAGATTTAATAATTATATTTTTCATAGTGCAGTATTTTATCTTTCGTTAAAAATTCTAATGTTATCAATTTCATAAGTGCCATCTAAAGAAGTATTAGTCCCAGAGCCTTTGTATTTAAAAGCAAGATAAATGTTTCCTGTATAAAATGATAAATCTATTTTTCCAGAACTAAAAAAATCAAAATTAGTATCATATACCAATGGAGGCTTAGTAAAATTAATTACTGTCCATGTAGCCGAAGTTACATTAGTACCATCATAATTTGTAGAAACTAATAATTCAATAGAATTAGAACCTGTTGAAACATAAGCTTGCGCAACATCAAAAGCTAATTTTTCATTTTCATAAGTATCCATATTAATTGCTGGTGAAATTAACCAACCAATATTTGAAGCCTGACCAGATTGGTAAGCAGTAAATTCTGCATATTTTGTTCCACTGTAATAGCCTTGTTTCCATTTTTTAGTGCCAGTTTCCGCATAATTTGTCCATCCTGCAGTTGCTATAGGTTGTCCTTCTGTTGCTTCGGTTACACTAGTCGAAAAATCTTCATAAAATTTAAAGGTAGCTAATTCAGAATTTTTAATATCATCTTCTGGCGAACATCCTGAGAATGATACCAAAACAATACAAACGAGCATTAATAATTTATTTGTTTTCATAGTTATTTATTTTAAAAATTAATATAAAAATTCACGAAATAGGTTCTCCCATATCCGTAAAAATATTTTGGAGCAAAAGATGGAGTTCCACTAGAAACATCCTGGTTTACTTCTCTAAAGTTAGCATTTCTTGTTTGTTCAAATCCACCTGTTTTGTAGGCTAAATCTAAAACATTATTGACAGAAGCAAAAAAGCCTAAAGTTTTATTGCTAATTCTCCAAGATTTTCCTCCTGTTAGATTTAACAACATAAAATTATCAAATTTTTCTTGTTTTAATAATTCATTACCTCTTTCATTTGTTGCTTCTGGGAAAGGTAATCCCTCAGTATCTAGAGGATTTCTGTAAAAATTATCCGTTCTTAATAAAGAAGAAATGTCTAAATAATTATTAGCAAGATAATTTAGATTTGCTCCAACCCACCAAAATTTAGGATCTCTATATTCAATACCGAAAGAAGCAGCAGTTTGCGGTCCACCAGCCAAACGATATCCTTTTAATTTAGCTGAACCAAAATCAGTTACCGGATTAGTATTAGTTGGAGATGCTAGGTTATCATTATTTAAAGAAACATTTGGATTGTTTTTATATGTATATTCACCATATGCTCCTGAAAGTGTTAATTTAATAGTAGAAGTTACTTGGTATTCTATCCCTAATTCAAAACCAATGTTTTGTTTTTCTATTCCCGTTACAGTTTCGGCTACAAAGGCATCACCACCATCACCACCATCATCTGCAAAAATACCTTCTCCAAAGAAGAATGAAGTTTCTGTTGCATTTTTAATATTGGTATAGTATGCAGTCAATCTTGATTTAAATTTGGGAGCTTTTATTACATAACTTATATCTCCACTTGAAATGTTTTCAGGTTTTAAATCTTTAACAGAGTTGTCATTTAATCGAGTATTAGGAAAAACATTTTTCATAGCTGGAGCTTTTGTCATATAAGCACTATTAAATACCAAAAATTGTTTCCCAGTAATTTTATATGTTAATCCTCCTTTAAAACCAAAATTTTCATAAATGTATTTAGTGCTTTTTCCAAATGAATTAGTTGGATATAAACCGTTTTTATATAAACCTTCTCTTTGGTATTGGGTTCTTGTATATGATTGAGCTAAATAAAAATCAACTTTTTTATATGTAAATTTAAATTGAGTAAAAGCATCAACCGTGTTGGCTAATAAATTATAATTATAAGCAAAAGTTTCACCTACTCCAACTTTTCTGTTCGGATTGTTTAAGTCAGATTGTTGTTCATCACCCACTTGAAAATTATCATAATCTTCATAATATTGACCCCCTAGAAGATCTAAAAGATTAGCAAAATTATGAGACTTTAATTTTCTAAAAGAAGCTGCCGCATTCATTGAAATATTATCTGCCAATTGGGTATCTAAAACCGAATTTGCAACCCAAACCTTATCATCTGTTCTATCTTCATACAATATATAGGCACTATGACCGTCAGATGTATTGTTCGTTTGGTACAATTGTAACCAATTAATTTGATGGTTATTTAAAAAGTTATTTCTTGCTGCGTTAGCATTAGCAATATTTGCTGGATCGTCACCTTGAAAATCGGTATAATCATCAGGATTATAAGCTGATGTATAATAGCTTGGTAAATTACGATAATACGTTGGATCCGGACTATCAGCACCTTGATTGTCTATACGACTATTTCCAATTTTACCAAATTGGTGAGTAATACTTGTATTTAAATGTGTTTTGCTAGATAATTTCCAAAAATGGTTTAACATTAAAATGGGTTCATTAACATCTTTATCTCTAGAATTCCTTTTTTTACCATCTTGCCAACCCCAATAAGAATTGTATTTTTCACCAACTAATCGGTTAACTTCATCAGTATTTGGAGAGCTTTTACCTCTACTATTTTCAGCGTAAATTGAAGTAAAATTCAACGAATGTTTATCTGAAAGTTTTTTCTCAACACTTGCAAATAAAGATTTCGCGTCATAATCAGTGCCTTCAAAGTAACCCTCATTTGCCCATCTACCAGAACCAGAAACCACAAATGCCCATCCTTTAGAATTCATTCCTGAAGCATGTGTTGCCATTGTTCTCCAACTATAATTAGTATTTGTTCCTGAAAATGAAACTCTAGAGCCTTTTCTATATTGAGAAGCTCTAGTATTAATTTCTTGTGTACCTAAAATTCCACCAAAAGTATAATCAGAAGGAGTTGTTCCTGTAGTAAATTCTTGATTACGGGTAGCGTCATTTAATCCACCCCAATTGCTCCATTGTGGACGGCCATCATAAATTTTATTCATGGAAACGCCATTTATCATTGTTGTCCCATATTCGTTATCTAAACCTCTTATTCTAAAACGGGCTTGTCCCCAATTAAAAGCAGCTGCTTGTTGAAATGCATCTCTCGATGCTTGCAATAATCCAGATGTGTTTTCTGAGCCACTATTATCATCACCTAGATCATTATCGGTAATTGTAATTAAACTTAATTGTTGCTCTTCTGTAATATCTTCTTCTAAAGCTACAATACCTAAATCTAATATTTTACCAGCTTCAACCTCAACAACCAACAATTGGTCTTTAAAACCTTGGTTTTTAATTAATAAAAGTTGGCTACCAACAGTTGCGTTTTTGTATGTAAAAGTTCCAGTTACATCGGTAATCTCAGTTAAATTTGTGTTTTGTATAGTAGTAACAACATTTTGCAGCGGTTTTTGAGATTTTGAATCAACTATTTTTCCAGTAAAACCAGTTCCAGACTGAGCAAAACTAAATACAACCTGCATTACAAATAAAACACTAAGGACAATTTTTTTCATAAATAAAATTAAAATTACAATATAAATTAAAAAGAAATAAATTTCTTAACGGTGCAAATGTACATATTTTCAGAATATTAATTACTTTTGACCCGAATTTTGTTCAAGACTTAATTAAAAATTAATATGTAATTTATGAAAATTTACAAAAAACACATGCTTTTCATTGCTTTTTTCGCAATAATATCCCTTAATGCACAACAAAAAAAATATAATATTCATACCGTAGCATTTTATAATTTCGAGAATTTATTTGATACCATTAATGGCCCAAATAACGATGAAGAGTGGCTTAAAGATGGTGCTCAAAATTGGACGGGTAATAAATATAAAAAAAAATTAGAAAATTTAGCACGTGTTCTTTCAGAAATTGGTACGGGTGAAAATCCCAATAATTCACCAACTTTTATAGGTGGATGTGAAATTGAAAACAGAAGAGTTTTAGAAGATTTAATAAAACAACCTAAATTAATTAATAAAGATTATGGAATTGTTCATTTCGATTCTCCAGATAAAAGAGGAATTGACGTTGCCTTATTGTATCAAAAAAAGCATTTTAAGCCAACTAGTTTTATAAATATTCCTTTGTATATCTACAGAAATAATGCGGCAAAAGTAACTAAAAAAGAAAAAGAAGAAGTTACGGATGATGCTGTAATTGAAGTTCCTACTGATGATAGAGTATATACTCGTGATCAACTTTTAGTTACTGGTTTTTTAGATGGTGAAGAAATTAATCTTATAGTAAACCACTGGCCATCTCGATCTGGAGGTGAGAAAAAAAGCTCTCCTTTTCGTGAAGCAGCCGGAGCTTTAAATAGAAAAATTATTGACTCATTAATTAAAGTAAACCCAAACGCAAAAATAATTACAATGGGTGATTTAAATGATGGTTCTTATAATAAAAGTGTTAAAATCGGAATTGGAGCAAAACTCAAAAAAACCGAACTTAAAGAACCTAGAGACATTTACAACCCTTTTGAACAAATGGCAAAAGAAGGCAATGCCTCTCTTTTTTATAGAGATGCTGGAGATATTTTTGATCAAATTATGGTTTCAGAAGAATTTGTTAAACCCGATTATAGCTCCTTCCGATATTGGAAAGCCGGAATCTACAATAAATCATACCTCATCCAAACAACAGGACAATACAAAGGCTATCCGTTGCGAAACAACCTCAACGAACCCGGATATAGCGATCACTTTCCCGTTTATATTTACCTGATCAAGGAAGTAAAATAAGAATCAAAAGAGTAGTTAGCGCTACTCTTTTTTTATTTTTGTAAATTCGTAAAAAAAATACCATGGCCATCCAAAAACCATTCAACCTCAATACGTGGATTGACGAAAATAAACACCTTCTAAAACCACCTGTTGGCAATAAAAACCTCTATGTCGATTCGGGCGATTACATCATAATGATTGTGGGCGGACCCAACGCGCGGAAAGATTACCACTATAACGAAACCGAAGAATTGTTCTACCAATTAGAAGGCACCATAAAAGTCATCATCCAAGAAGACGGAGAGCGAAAAGAATTACAGCTAAAAGCAGGTGACATGTACTTACATCCTGCTAAAACGCCCCATTCTCCATTGCGTTCCGAAGGTTCTATCGGATTGGTCATCGAGCGAAAACGCGTCGGAAAAGGCTTCACCGATGGTTTGCTTTGGTTCTGCGATAAATGCAATCATAAACTCCACGACGTGTATTTCGAATTGCACGATATCGAAAAAGATTTTCTACCACATTTCAAACATTTTTACAATTCCGAAAAGCTGCGAACCTGCAAAAATTGCGGTACTGTAATGGCAACCGACAAACGATTTGTAGATGATCAAAATAAATATGAGTCGTAGCTAATTCCAGCTGTACATTGCAAGTCCTCACCAAAAAGTTAGCTTTCTAATGCTTTAAAATAAGCTTCCGTTGGTCGCTTTTTTAAAACAAGAAACCCAAACTTTTTTGTTCCGGGCTTTTCATTTCCATCTGGGCTAGTTGTAAGTTACCGTATTGTCATTCCGACGAAGGAGGAATCTCCTATTTTTATAATTTTAATGAGATTCCTCCTTCATCGGAATGGCAAATAAATCGTAATAAAATGATGCATTTTCATTCGTTAATTTCAATTACATTTGCAATTCAAAACTATTAAACAGATTAAAAGAATATGACAACAACAATTGCGCAACAATTCGGCATGACCGAAGCACTACAAATACTTGGTGTAAAAGCCATCAACGAAGGAACATCCACGGGACAAAATCATTTTTCAAACGGAGAAATCCTCGAAAGTCACTCACCAGTAGACGGACAACTTATTGCCAAAGTAAAAACCTCCACAGCCGCCGATTACGAAAAAGTAATGCAAACCGCAACCGAAGCTTTTAAAACCTTCCGATTGATGCCAGCTCCACAACGTGGCGAAATCGTGCGTCAATTCGGAGAAAAGTTACGTAAAAATAAAGAAGCTTTAGGAAAACTCGTTTCCTATGAAATGGGGAAATCACTCCAAGAAGGTTACGGAGAAGTACAGGAAATGATTGACATCTGCGATTTTGCAGTAGGTTTATCACGTCAGTTGCACGGATTAACAATGCACTCCGAACGTCCCGGACACAGAATGTACGAACAATACCATCCGCTTGGCGTAGTCGGAATTATTTCGGCTTTCAATTTTCCAGTTGCCGTTTGGGCTTGGAACACAGCTTTAGCATGGATATGCGGAGACGTTTGCGTTTGGAAACCATCTGAAAAAACACCACTTTGCGGAATAGCCTGTCAAAATATCATTGCCGAAGTAATTAAAGAAAACAACCTTCCAGAAGGGATTTCGTGTTTAATCAACGGCGACTATAAAGTCGGGGAATTAATGACACACGACAAACGTATTCCACTAGTTTCGGCTACAGGTTCTACTCGAATGGGTAAAATAGTAGCACAAGCTTGTGCCGCACGTTTAGGAAATTCCCTTTTAGAATTGGGTGGGAATAATGCCATTATTGTAACGCCGGATGCCGATATTAAAATGACCGTTATCGGAGCAGTGTTTGGCGCTGTTGGAACGGCCGGACAACGTTGTACCTCAACACGCAGATTAATCATCCACGAAAGTATTTATGATAAAGTAAAGGATGCTATTGTTGGTGCTTACAAACAATTGCGTATAGGAAATCCGTTAGATCAAAACAATCACGTTGGGCCACTTATCGACACACATGCTGTTGAAATGTACAACAAAGCATTAGAAAAAGTAGTTGCCGAAGGCGGAAAAATTCTAGTGGAAGGTGGCGTTCTTTCTGGCGAAGGTTATGAAAGTGATTGCTATGTAAAACCAGCTATCGCCGAAGCAAACAATTCTTTTGAAATCGTACAACACGAAACCTTTGCTCCGGTATTGTATTTATTGAAATATTCAGGAGAAGTAACGAATGCTATTGATGTTCAAAACGGAGTAGCACAAGGTTTATCATCAGCGATTATGACCAATAACTTACGTGAAGCGGAAGCTTTTCTTTCTGTTGTTGGTTCTGATTGTGGAATTGCCAACGTCAACATCGGAACATCCGGAGCTGAAATTGGTGGTGCTTTTGGTGGTGAAAAAGAAACGGGCGGCGGACGCGAATCGGGTTCTGATGCGTGGAAAGTGTATATGAGAAGACAAACCAATACGATCAATTACACGACAAGTTTGCCATTGGCACAAGGAATCAAATTTGATTTGTAG
>JANNCY010000129.1:0-4989 GCA_031387085.1 Flavobacteriales bacterium
CAAGCTATTTACTAAAACTCAAAAAAATGAAACTAAAATTACAATTAGCAATTACCTTAGTGTTATGCTTAAATTTTTCAGCTTTTGCACAAGTTACTTCTTCCAATGAAGTTGCTGCCAGAAATTGGATAAAAGCAAATGAAAGTGACTTAAAGATTCAACCTTTTCACACGTTTAAACTATCTTTTGTTAGAAAAGGAGAAACAGGCGAAACCTTACGATTTCAACAAATGTTGAATAATGTTCCCGTATGGCAATCCGAAATAGTGTTGCATTTTTCTACAGAAAATAAAGTAGTATTTTCTTCCAATTCGTTTGATTCAACTATTGAAAACATTACTACATCGCCAAGTATTTCTAAAGAAACTGCTTTAGCAAAATCAAGTGAAAGCTTAAGAATCTCTGGAGAATCTGTAATTGCAGACAACAGTTTGATTGTAACTAAAGTGAATGATGCAACTAAATTAGTGTATAAAATTATTACCAATCCAACCGATGGTAGCGCCAGTTGGGAAGTATTGGTAGATGCTCAATCTGGAACTATATTGAGAACTAAAGATATCGCACTTTATCATCATCGTGAAAAAAAACCTAAAAAAACGACTAAAATAAATCCGCCATTTGAAAAAAATGCAACTGCTGCTCCACTTGCATATGTACCAGGGACTGCAATGGTTTATTTATCAGATCCATTATCTTTCGCTCAAGCAACTTATGGTGCAACAGGCTATATTGATAATAATGATGCCAATTCCACACAATTAGCGGCTGCTAGAACGGCAGTTACCTTACCGGAAATAGATTTAACAGCCGGAGTTTATAAGTTAAAAAGTTCTTATGTAGAAATAACCGATTTTGAAACACCAAATAAAGGATTGTTTACTCAAGCAACATCTGCTTTTAATTTCACAAGAGACAATGACGGTTTCGAAGCGGCCAATGTCTTTTATCAATTGGATTTAAGTTTACGTTATATCAATCAAACATTAGGAGTTGCTTGTTTGCCGAATTCAAATGGAGGTGTATTGCGATTTGATCCATCTGGTTTCCAAGGTCAGGATAATTCCCATTTTCTTACGACGACCGATCAGATTTCTTTTGGAGAAGGTTGTGTTGATGACGCAGAAGATTCCGATGTTATTTGGCATGAATTAGGTCACGGTTTACACGATTGGATGACTAATGGAGGGCTTTCCCAAGTAAACGGATTAAGTGAAGGTTGTGGTGATTATTGGGCACAATCTTATAGTAGAAGTTTAAATCAATGGAATTCAAGTCAGCCTGCTTATCATTACATGTTCAGTTGGGATGGTAATAATGCGTGTTGGGCTGGAAGAACAACTAATTATGGAGCGCTTTATCCAGGAGGATTAGTAAATCAAATCCATACTGATGGTCAAATTTGGGCCACTTGTTTGATGAGAATTTGGGATGCTATAGGAAGAGTAAAAACCGACACATCATTTTTAGAAGGATTGGCTCTAACCAATAGTTCTAGTAGTCAACAAACTGCAGCTATTGCTGTTAGACAAGCTGCTATTAATAGAAATTATCCTTGTGCAGATATTCAGGCAATGACAAATGAATTTACTGCAACGGGTTACACCATGCCAACATTATCATTATCTATGGCTCCAATTACGAATCAAACGGTTACTTCGGCTAGTTATACATCGCCAAGTTATGCTGCTTTAGCCAACCCAATTTCACCAAATTGTACGGCAACGTTAACACAGTCTCCAGTAGCAGGAACCGTTTTTACTCCAGGTGTTTATACCATAACAATGACAGCAGCTCTTGGTGCTGCAACTGTTGTTAGAACATTTACATTAACCGTTTTAGGGTTAGGTGTGGATGAAAACATTAAAATCAATACGGTTATTTTTCCTAATCCTGCTACAAATCAAATTACCATTAAAGGAGAATTTGATGCCAATGAAAGCGTTTCGGTTTTTAATCTTTTAGGACAAAAGGTTTTAGATTACAACATTAATTCTAATGAAGAAACGATTAACATTTCTAAATTGGCAACAGGGGTTTATACCATCTTTTTCAATACTTCAAAAGAATCGTACAAGTTTATAAAAGAATAATAAATTTACCATAATTTATTTTTAATTACCACAATGAAAGTAAAACATCATTGTGGTTTTTTTTATTTTTCAATACCTATTTATAAATAGTAACTTTGCGAAAAAAATTCTGTTTCTCTGTAACTTAAAAAAATGACCAAACAACAAATCATACAAAATTTTGATCCAAGTCAACCCGGACTAGCAGATGCTACTATATTTGGATTGCCATTTTCTGCTGAACAATCCGAAATCATTATCATTCCAGTTCCATGGGAAGTAACAGTTAGTTATGGATCGGGAGCTTCTGAAGGACCTCAAGCTATTCTCGATGCTTCTTTTCAAGTTGATTTGAACCATCAAGACTTCCCGGAATTATGGAAATTAGGAATGTATTATGCCGAAATACCTAAGGAATGGAAATCCAACTCCGATAAATATAAAGAACTCGCGCAGCCTATAATAGAAGCTCTTGAAGCGGGTAAAGAATTAAAGAATCATCCCAATTTGTTAGCCGATTTAGCCATAATAAATAATGTCTGTCGCGATTTGCATTCTCAAGTTAAAGACACTGTTCTCTATTGGATGAACCAAGGCAAAAAGGTAGTGTTACTTGGTGGAGATCATTCGACACCATTAGGATATTACGAAGCGTTGGCAAACCAACACAACAATTTCGGAATTTTACATCTGGATGCGCATATGGATTTGCGAATTGCTTATGAAGGATTTACGTATTCTCATGCTTCAATAATGTACAATGCGTTACAAATTCCTCAAATTTCAAAAATTGTACAAGTTGGAATCCGTGATTTCTGTGAACAAGAAGTGGATGTTGTAAAAAGTGAAAACGGAAGAGTCTTAATTCACACTGATTCCGATTTAAAAAAGGAAACTTTTGAAGGTAAAACATGGCAACAACAATGCGATAGTATTATCGCTTCACTTCCACAAAAAGTGTGTATTAGTTTTGATGTTGACGGAATGTATCCTTGGTATTGCCCAAATACCGGAACGCCTGTTCCAGGCGGATTTTCTTTCGAACAAGCGACTTATTTATTCAACAAATTAGCCGAAAGTGGTAAAGAAATTATTGGTTTTGATTTAGTGGAAGTAGCTCCAGGTGAAAATGACGATTGGGACGGAAATGTTGGTGCTCGAATGTTATTTCACATGTGTGGAGTCCTTGCAAAAAACAACGGATTGAATGTAGGGCAAAAGATAGATTTTCCACGAAAATAGAATATAATAAATCATAAAGTTTAATTAAAAAGACGGATATCATTGTTCGTCTTTTTTTATATTTGATAATCAAATTCACCCAATGAAAAAAGTCAAGAAAATTCTATTGCTATTAGTTGCCATAATAGCTGTATTTTCAATATCTCTTTATATTTATTTGCTTACTTCTAAACCAAAATATGAAGGCGAAGTGGTATTGCAAAATAGTAAATCAAATACCACAGTTTATTTTGATGAATATGGTGTACCTCATATTTATGCCAATACACAAATAGAAGCGATGAGGGTTTTAGGTTATGTTCACGCACAAGATCGATTATGGCAAATGGAACTCCTGAGACGAATCGGCCCAGGAAGATTATCAGAACTATTTGGTACAAAAGCATTAAAAAATGATCTGTTTTTTGCCGGAATTGGTATCGATGAAAATTCCGAAAAAGCCATTGCCGAATTAGATAAAAATTCCGAAACCTATCTATTAGCAATGGCGTATTTGGATGGCGTAAATCAATACATTGAAAACGGAAAAACACCAGTAGAATTTAATTTAATCGGAATTAAAAAAGAAAAATACACACTAAAAGACATATATAATATCTTCGGATTCATGTCGTTTAGTTTTGCCATGGCACAAAAAACAGATCCTTTACTTACCGATATTCGCGATAAATTCGGAATGGAATACCTGAAAGATTTTGGTCTGGATGGTTCATTATCAAAAACACAATTAAAAAGCTACAAAGGAAAATCCAATGATTATGCTGAAATCTCTAAATCGATAGCAAGTTTGTTAGAAAATTCGCCAGTTCCAGCATTTATTGGGAGCAATAGTTGGGTAATTGGTGCTTCAAAAACCAAAAATGGAAAAGTCATTTTTGCCAACGACCCACATATTATGTTCTCTCAACCGTGTACTTGGTATGAAGCACATATTGTAACTCCAGATTATGAAATGTATGGCTACTATTTAGCTGGAACACCGTATCCGCTTTTAGGTCACAATCGCAAGTATGCATATGGTTTAACAATGTTTGAAAATGATGATTTGGATTTATTTCAGGAAGAAGAAAATCCAAAAGATAACAATCAATACAAAACAATCGGCGGTTATAGGAATTACAAAATCCTTAAAAAAATTATCAAAGTAAAAGACAGTACTTCAGTAACTTTAACTATCAAAGAATCGATTCACGGTCCTTTAGTCAATGGATTGTTGGCAACACTCACCACTAAAAAACCAGTAGCAATATCGTGGATTTACACCCAACAAAAAAATCAAATTCTAGAAGCTGTTCACGCACTTTCTCACTCGAAAGAGGTAAACGATTTTTATAAAAATGTCGAATTAATTCACGCTCCGGGATTGAACATCATGTACGGTGATGCTAAAAATAATATCGCTTGGATAACGTCCGGGAAATTGTATAAACTAGACCAATCGGTCAATTCCAACTTTATTTTAAATGGCGCTAATGGCGTTGATGATAGAAAAGAATTTTTACCTTTTTCTAAAAATCCGTCGGCTATAAATCCGAGTTGGAATTACGTTTATTCATCCAATAATCAACCTGAAGCCATAGATGGTTACTTGTATCCCGGCTATTATTTTTAGCATCACCGTACATGATGTTCAATCCCGGAGCGTGAATTAATTCGACATTTTTATAAAAATCGT
>JANNCY010000152.1:0-3568 GCA_031387085.1 Flavobacteriales bacterium
ATCGATTACGCCAAAAGAAGAGGAATTTCAACAGAAGCAGCCACAAAATGGCTTTCACCAAATATAGCCGATTAAATTAGTCATAAAGTCTAAAGTCATAAAGTTCGTCAAGGACTTTCGACTTTCGACTTTCAAACTTTAAGACATACAAAAATGAAAGTAACCCAACACATACAAAACGCCAACGGAAAGCCATTGTTTTCTTTCGAAATATTGCCGCCGTTAAAAGGACAAAACATCCAATCGATTTTTGATAGTATTGATCCGTTAATGGAGTTTCAGCCGCCGTTTATTGACGTTACCTACCACCGTGAGGAATACGAATTCAAAGAATTGCCGAGTGGATTGCTGCAGAAGAAAGTCGTAAAAAAGCGCCCGGGAACGGTGGGGATTTGTGCCGGAATTCAGAATAAATATTCGGTAGATGCTATTCCGCATATCTTGTGTGGCGGCTTTACCAAAGAAGACACCGAGAACTTATTGATCGATTTGGATTTTCTTGGGATCGACAATGTGGTGGCGCTTCGCGGCGATGCGTTGAAAAACGAAACCTATTTCAAACCCGAGAAAGACGGAAACGAATTTGCGACCGATTTGGTCTTGCAGATCAGTAATTTGAACAACGGAATTTACCTTGACGAAGATTTGCAAAATACAGCATCCACTAATTTTTGCATTGGCGTTGCCGGTTATCCGGAGAAACATATGGAAGCGCCAAGTTTGGACAGTGACATCCATTTCTTAAAACAAAAAATAAAAAACGGTGCCGAATACATCATCACGCAAATGTTTTTCGACAATAAGAGATTCTTTGATTTTGTGGATAAATGCCGAGCGGCGGGAATTACGATTCCGATTATTCCCGGATTAAAACCTATTGCAACTAAGAAGCAGCTGAATTTGATTCCGCATCGCTTCAGTATCGAATTGCCCGACACTTTAATCATGGAAGTCGTAAAAGCCAAAGACAACGAGCAGGTAAAACAAATCGGAATTGAATGGTGTGCGCAACAAAGTAAGGAATTGGTGGCGGCAGGAATTCCGGTTTTGCATTATTATTCGATGGGAAAAGCCGAGAATATTAAAGCAATTGCTACTGCAGTTTTTTAAGAATTATGTATTTTTTTTTGCCCCCAAATATATTCTGTTATATTTGCGGAATTAAAAAATCAGAATGAGGAAATTATACCTATTATTCTTTAGTGTTACTTTGACATCGTTTGCTCAAATGAACAAAAGTACCGATTCATTTGATGTTACTTTTCTAAGAGGAAATGTGTTGCCTCACACGGTTGATTTATACAACCTACAAGCACATCCAGAAGGTTTAATGGTTAGCTACTCTAAGCAAACGCATGGTAGTAAAGAATGGCATTCAACCTACGCATTTCCTGATTATGGAGGTTATTTTTTGTATCAAAATTTCAACAATACCATTTTAGGAAAAAGTTATGCTGTTGGAATGCATTATAATTTTTACTTTTTAAACCGGCATTTACAATTTAAATTGGCTCAAGGTTTTGCGTATGTTGATCATCCATATGATAAAGTAGAAAACAGCAAAAACAAAGCATTAGGAACTTCTATAGTCGATAATACCAATATCGGATTATCGTTCAAACAAGAAAATTTCTTTCATAAATTCGGAATCCAAGCAGGAATACTTTTCACTCATTATTCTAACGGAAGAACAAAATCTCCAAACAGTGGTGTTAATTCCTATTTACTTAATCTAGGTGTGAATTACGATTTCGATGGTACTGTTAAAAATGTAGTCGACACCACGTATAAGAAAGTAGATTATCGTGAACCCATTCGTTACAATTTAGTACTTCGAGCGGGAGTAAATGAAAGTCCGATTATCGGAAGTGGGCAACATCCTTTTTACCACATCGGATTTTATGCTGATAAACGAATTGGAAGAAAAAGTGCGCTACAACTCGGAACCGAACTTTTCTTAACCCAATATTTTAAAGACTATATTAAATACCGATCTATAGCGTATCCTGAGGAAAATATTGATCCCAATACCGATTACAAAAGAGTGGGTGTTTTTGTAGGACATGAGTTATTTGTCAACCGATTTTCGATAGAAGCACAAATTGGTTATTATGTATACGAACCGTATAAGAATGATATTTCTGTTTACGATCGGGTGGGAATGAAATACTACATCACCAAAAATATATTCACGGGCTTTACTATAAAAACCCATTTGTTTTTAGCAGAAGCTTTAGAGTTTGCAGTCGGAGTTAGATTATAAAAATAGCAATATGAAAAAATACATCGCTTTAGTAAGTTTGATTTTGGTTTTTACTTCCTGCGAAAAACCAAGCGATTGCGTTGAATCAACGGGAGAAATCATTACAAAAGACATTGCAGTTACTCCGTTCAACCGAATTGAAGTACTTCAGGGAATTGAAATGATCATCACGCAAGGACCACAATACAAAGTCCAAATCCAAACCGGCGAAAACCTAATGGATAATATTGAAGTGATTCAAAACGGAACCGTTTTATCAATGAAAGACAACACCACCTGCAATTGGGTTCGCGAATTTGGTCAGACAAAAGTCTACGTTACTGCACCAGATCTCGAAGAAATTTATTCCAAAACAGAGAGAAACATCAGTTCAAACGGCGTTTTAAGGTATGAGACTCTGCGATTATTTGCCTTTGACAGCGATGGCGATGGAAGAGAAGGTGCCGGAACCGGCGATTTTTTTATTACACTCAATAATGCGAATCCAAATGGTGCACACGGACAGTTAGTTATCCAAAGTAACAATGTGTCGCGGTTTTTTATTTCTGGGCAAACCGATGATGCGTTAATTAGGTTTTACGCTGGCGATGGAAGAATTGAAGCACCCAATTTTACTGTTCAAACAATCACTGTCTTTCATCGCGGTTCTAACGATATGATCCTAAAACCTATGCAAAGTATCATTGGAAAAATGGTGAGCACTGGCGATATTATTCTTAAAAACCATCCGACAGTTGTAGATGTCGAACAATTGTACCAAGGACAGGTTATTTATAATTAGGATTTTTTTAGTAGCTAATCCAGCTATCCGTTCCAATCTTGTCATTGCGAGCTTGCGAAGCAATCTCACAATATCAAGGATTTCCACTGCTATCTGGGCTATGGCATTCCTGCTTTAAACAGAAAAACTTCTACTTCTTCCCCGTTTTCTCTCTAAAAATGGCTTCCAGATTTTTACTTTTTAAACTCAGCTGAAGGGTTTTCAATCCGTTATCATGTGCAAAATCAAAAACAGTTGGACGAGCATCGCTTTCGGTTTCAAAAGTCAACTCCCAAAAGTTATCGTGAGTGTTTTTATAAGAAAGTAAATTCGGTAATTTAGAAAACAACGCTTCATTTACTGCTTTGTCAAATTCGACTTCAATAATTTGTTCCTTAATTTCCGAAACCAATTTGTCGAGTTTCTTGTCGGTAACAATTTTTCCGTGGTCAATAATGATAACGCGATCACAAATCGCTTCCACTTCCTGCATAATGTGTGTTGAAAGAAAAACGGTTTTGTTTTTACCAACGTTTTTAATTACG
>JANNCY010000171.1:0-15345 GCA_031387085.1 Flavobacteriales bacterium
TAATCTTTACTATATCTGGATATTGATTTGTTAATTTTACTGCTTCTTCAATTTCTATTGCATTTCGATCGCTTTCTTCATTATGATTGGTTGGAAATTCTGTCCATGCGTTTTTACAATCTATCCAAGCACCTAACATTACATACATTTCAAAATTGGAATTTTCCTTTTTTAATTCGGTAATGGCTTTAAGCAAATTAGAAGCTTCTACTAAATGTACATTATAGGTTCTAAGCAATTTTATATTCATAGCAGACAATATTTTCATATCCTCTTTTATTTCTTCTATTGTAGTAGGAACACTTCTGGTATTTGTTCGGTAACCTCCATAACAAATGGCTTGATATTTTGGATTTCCTAATAGATCTTCAGCGTTTATTTCATTTAAATTCACAGCATAAAAGTTTTGACAATTGCAGTATACTAGTAGTGATAGTGTTATGTATAAAAATCTTCTCATTGAAGCAAAGTGTCTTCATTAATTGACACATTAATTTGAACCAGTTCTCCAGTTCTTTTGAATACTTTTTTACTTTTCTCTACATCCAATTCTAATGATTCAAAAACTTCTTTAGTACCGTTAGCATAATGCAATTCTAATTGATTAGTCTTGGCCATTTTATAAATTATGGGTACTTGACAAACGGTAAACGCCAAACTATCTTTTTCTAATGTTATAGTTTTTAGTGTTTCATCAACCAAACTAAAAGTTGCTTCTTGATTTTGAATTAAAAACTCATTTTTGGAGAGAATTGTGGGCTGGAAAAGTAACTTACCATGGTCCATTTTTACACCTAATTCACCAATTCGAGTCAGTATATCTTCTTTCACTTGACCTGTCATTCCGGGTTGTTGAGCACCTCGATGTAAAGGTGTATGCGAATAGGGATCGGTAGGAAATGCACCGTAAACCTCTGGTGATTTATGAACACCTATTCCTTCTCCAATTTCTTTATAATGGGAAATTAATGCAGAAACAACTACTTGTGAATCATTGTTTTGAATAGATTTAAGACAAACTTCTTGAGTTGCTACATGCAATTTAGAAACCATATGCCAATAAATAGAACCTAATCCTTCAAAGGCAAAAAATGTTCCTGATCGACCAGTAAAAGATTTATGATTAAAAACGTCTTCAAAAATTTGTAAAATAGTTTCTTTTTCTTTTACAACTAACTCATTGTAGTCTGCATTTTTTTCAAGTTGCTCTAACGCTTCTTTTAAATCATTTGCATTGTGGAAATTCCCATTAAAGTGATAATTTCCTTTTATATCTTGGTTTATGAGTTGAAAATTATTGTTTTGAATCAGTTTTATAAGCAGATTGGATTGTTCTACTTTACCTTTTAAAATGGTATTTTTTATTAAAAACTTCGGAAGCTCTTTATTTGGATATAAAATATAACTTTGCTGATCCGGTCTATATAAAGCACTTTTTCGCAGCGCATTTAAAATTTGTAAGGATTCATTTCCATTTAAAAATCCAGAACTCAAAACCGCTACTTGGCCTTCTAGCATTTCAGGTAAATAAGAAATTGAAACACCTTCTTTGGTAATAGACATTAAGTTATAAGCATGGAATAATTTATCTTCTCTTTGATTGGCTTTAATCGAATGCTCAATAAAATCAATACATACTTGAGTAAAGTCTTTTAAACCTTGCATTGAATGCGTTCTTTTCTTGCCCCAAAATCCACTATTGTACACTTGAAAACGATATTCAGAAGCAGCATGACCTAAAGCATCCATTATTTTTTTTCTGTCAAGATCATTTACTGGTCCGTCAAGCAAGGGCTTAAATTGTAGCAGATTTTCTCTAATGGCATGATAAAACTCAACCATTTCATTAGAAATTTTTATATTTTCCTGTGAAGTAGTTTCTAGTAATTTTTGGAAAAATTTCAAGAATCGTCTCAAATAATAAAGCGTAACCATAGAAACACCGTTTCCAACTAAAGCATTGTTGGCATCGTTCCACTCCGGACGTTGTGTATTCATCCATATTCCAGCTTCTGGAATAAAATTGGACATTTTTGATAAAACAGTTGCTAATATTTTTTCAATTAAATTGACATGGTAAATTTCGTCATTATTGTCACGTAATAATGCACCATCAGCTCCATTTAATTTTCTGCGTTTGTTAATTTTTTCATCCCATTCATGGTTGAAGGAAATGGTATCTTTAGGATTTTTTAAAATTTCTTGATAAGGTTTTATTGTATAAGGAACAGCAGCATAAACAAAACACTCATTATCAAAGTAGGATTGTAATTTTCCTGGTTGGTATTTTTCTATAAACTCTAAAAACTTTAACAAATATATAATCTGATGGTCACCCCAATATCCGATATAAGACCAAGGATTGTCTGGCTCAATTGTTTCCCAATCAAAGCCACCTTTAGTAACTCGATAAGGATTATAACCATCGAAAGTAGAAGCATTTAAAAACTTATGAATCATTCCGTCTATAAACTCAGGATAAGCATACGCTAAAGCTTCCCAATTCTGGAAAATATCTCTCCAATTTCCTTCGTAATCTAGAATTTTAGAGCCATCAATTTCACTCCGTGTATTGATTGAGAATTTATTCCATGGGCGACTTGGATCACCGTGTCTACGACTAAATTTAAGCGGTAAATATTCGGTACAAAGGCGAATTAAATCCGCATTTTCGTGATTTGAAATTAATTGCTCTAAATCGGAATAGGTAAATGTTTCCGGTAAGTTATTAAAAAAAGCTGCATTACTTTCTGAAACAATTTTATTAGCATGACTGATATAGGTAACGAAATCTTTTTTCTCTATTTGATAGTTATGATCAAAAATGCCACCACGCATGATGTTGAACAATACGTTTGAAAAATGTCGAGTGTCTTTGCGTTTATCGGCAGTAAATTGCAATCCATCAGCTGTTGCATTAAGCGAAATTAGATTTTGTTTACCTAACTCAACATCATCGATTAATTTGTTGTTTATTGACTTATCATTGGCAATTGCATCACAAAGTTGAATAACTTGGGATTGATCCTGATTTACATTGGCAATGATTTTCCAACTTTTTGAAGCGCCTTTTTCTAAAAACAAATCAGTAGAAACAAAATAGGCTCCTTTTTCTCCTTTAACATCAGTTTCGGATTGCAATTTTTGCTGCTTTCTAAAATTAGAAAGTTGTAATGAAGAAAGTAAGTAAGTTGGTTTATCTAATCCTAATGACCAAGCTATATTCGCTTTTAAAGCTTCACTTGGTTCGGCTTTATCAACAATAATGGCACTAAGAGCAAAAATTCCCAAACCACTTTCTTGATGTAGTTCGTTTCTTTTGTAGGCATCAACCAAATTACTAGTTGTAGTTTGCAAATCGCTACTAACACCTTGAGGCATGATATTTTGAATTCCATCTAATAAAGTAATCGAATAATCTTTATCGGAATGGTTACTAATTTCAGATTTTTTTATAAAACCATAAAGATTACTAGAACTCCATTGGTATCTGAAAGTCAATTGAAAATCGTGATGTATTTCTTCAAAAATTATTGTATTACCGTAATTGTTTTTATATAAATTTCGGCTGATTGTATATTTGTCATTAAATCGTTCTGAAAAGGGTTCCCAAATATACGTTTGATTATCACCATGAATTTGAAAAATAGATTTACTACCTGTTATATCTGCAAACTCGGTAATTTTATCGTCAGTATAATAAGGGAAAAGAGAGAATTCTGCATTCTTTCTTCCAGCTGAAAGTCCGCCATTACTGGAAATAAACATCCAATGATTCGAATCACTTACAATGCTCATAAAAAAAGGTCGCATTGTATCGTGATTGATTATCTTATAAAACATTTCACCATCAATAGTAACCATTTCCATGGCGACCGATTTGTTTTTTATTTTACTATCTTCTTTATTTACTATCAAAGGATTAGAGTTCATGAAATAATTTTTCTTGTAGTTTTATTATAATAAATAACTTAATAGACATCTGTGAAAATGTCTATTAAGTTATTTTCTTAGTTACCGTTTTTTTTATTGATATACTCTAACGTAATCAACTAACATGGTTTGAGGAAAAGACGTTTCACTGTTAGGTGTACCTGGAAAATTTCCGCCAACTGCCATATTAAGAATAATATAAAAAGGTTGATTAAAAACCCACTCTCCTGGAACATCTTCTGGTGTAATTTGTTTGAATAGTACATCATCCACATAATAGTTAATATAATTTTCATCCCATTCTATACCAAAAACATGGAAATCAGTATCAAATCTTCCATTAGTTAAAGAATAATTTTTAGTAATCGCATTTCCGGCTGAATAACCTGGACCATGAACACTGCCAAAAATTGTTGTAGGGTTACTTCCAAGATACTCCATAATATCTATTTCACCGCATTGCGGCCATGCTACAGTATCGGAATTGGCTCCAAGCATCCAAAAAGCTGGCCATAATCCTTTTCCCCATGGTAATTTGATACGGGCCTCAATTCTTCCATATTTTAATTCGTACTTCCCTTTTGAGAAAATTCTAGCAGAAGTATAGGCAGCTCCCATATATTGTTCACTACGGGCTGTAATTTTTAACATTCCGTTTTCGATCACAATATTTTCCGGTCTACTTGTATAATATTGGAGTTCATTATTTCCCCAACCGTTATTTCCAGTGCCAATATTGAAATTCCAGAAACTTGAGTTTGGTGCCCCATCAGTATTAAATTCCTCGCTCATAACCAATTGTGTTTTAGTTATGACAGTTTGCTTTTCATCTGTAGAACAACCCTGTAGTAATAAAATTGTTCCAACCAGAAGAAAATTGCGTATGTTATATGTATTCATTTTTGATTTCTTTAAAGTGTTTGAAATTGTGGTTTATATTAATTATAGAAATAAACATTGTCTACATAGAGCACAGAATTATCACCACCTTCCAAAATAATTTGTGCAAGATGTGATCTGCTAGCTAATCCTGGCATAGCAGAAAAAGGTATATCAATAGACCTCCAGCTTTGTGAAATTAAAAACGGTGCAGTAAAAGTTGTTGAATGTCTGGTATCATCACCGCCACCGAATGCGCCATCTGCACCAAAATCAACAACTATAACTCTTAATTGCCTTCCTGGAGCAATTGGTCCTGGAAAAAATGCATCAAGATGAATATGAGTTTTTGATGTTGCATTTACAGTTGGGCTACTAAATTCAATACCAACAAAATTAAAGATTGTGTAATTCAATATATGGTCACCTTGAACTGAAAAATCATTTGAAAGTGTTGTTTGATATGGTTGCCAATATCCATTATAATAATTTACTGGGACATTGGTATAGGTATCAGAAAAAATTGAAATTACATTAGCTTGATTTTGTGTTGGAGTTGGAGCATGAACAAACGTACCAGCACAATTTATTGTTAAACTTCCAACAGCAGCTACGCCTTTAAATGTGGCTGTAATAACTGTAGTTCCTGGAGCTAAAGAAGTCACTAATCCTGATTCATCAACTGAAGCCACATTTGGATTAGAAGATACATATAGGAGATTTGATGGGCTCACGGTTACAGCTTGATTTAAACCATTTGGCATATTAAATGTAATTTTAACATTATTAACAGTAGAATTTACACCCACAAAAGTGCTTTCTTGAACATTAATACCATTCATAATAGACGCCTGACCATGAGCAATAGTACCTAATCTTTCAAATTTAAGATCGTCTATCCAAAAAGTATAACCAAAACCATTTGTACCTTGCGAACCAGCTGAATACCTCAACATTCCTCTTTCTTGTAACAGTTTTGAAGCATCTGGAATTGGAATAATATATTTTGCCCATGCTGTTCCGAGTGATACATTTCGCATAGTAGTAATATATTTATTGGGATAGAAATCTTCACCAAAACCTATTTCTCCTATGGTTACTCCTTGTGAAGCTTTGGCCCAAAAAGTAAGTGCATCATAACCCGTTAAATTACGACCAGCTCCATCAATTCTTAAAATACCTCCTGCATAATTTCCTTCCGGATCATTTGCATTTGGTACATCAATGCGCATAGAAGCACTTCCCCTGTAACTTACGTTAGTATCTACTGACCAAGCAGTAAATTTGGATCCTACAGGGTTATTTGCATCAGGCCCGTATGGAAAGTAAAAATCACTACCCATTTCTACTGGAGCATCAATAAATATTTCAGCAGTTTTTGAAAAAGTGGCTACAGTTGCATCATCTGACAATTCTCTTTCACAACTAATACTAGTAATTAATAACAACACTAGGAGAAGTGACTTTTTTAATAAATTAAAATTTCTTTTTTTCATTTTCTTTTTTTTTAAATTATTTACCAATATTAATATGAACGTATGTTCTTATCTCCCATTCTGAACCATTTCCAAAACCAACAGGTGATACAATTGGTTCTGGGTCAAATTCATTAGGAGTTTGATTCGGTGAATATCTTGGAGAATGTTGGTCAAGTGAACGCCAAATTCCCATGATTCCAATTCTAGTATCTGGCAAAATAAACCAACTTGGTTTTCCAACTGAGGTTGAAAGGTCTAAAGAAGTTTGTAAAGGATACGTTAAGTTAAAATCTTTATGATAATCATATGGACCCCAATCGTTTAATTTAATAGTATAAACAGCTTTAACTTTTCTGTAAATAACTCTTAAATCACCACCTAGTCTATTTATTGTTCTTTCTGAATCTCCATTAGCTTGACCATTACCGAAGTAGATGTTTGCAATCATCCCTAAATCAGGATTTATTTTTGATACAATTCTGGTGTTTGATTCCCATAAATTTTGAGCTGGCGCCGATTTTGCAAAAGCAAATGCAGTTCGATTTGCTAAAAATCCAATTGCAGCATCCTGAGTAGTTGGTAAATTTCTGTAAACAAAACCAGTGCTAAATGCAAATTTTGCATCTTCAACCATATCATTATTCCATTCGTACATCCAAGTTGCAGGAGTTGGATCGTATGTAATTAATAATTCTCCTCCAACAGTTTCTCTATTTGCTCTTACAAAAAATGGATCATCTATAACATTTCTTAATCTACCCGGAGCAGCAACTCCATTTGGCATTGCTTCTACCAAAGGTTTCTGCCATAAGAAATTTGGAGCAATTTGTAAATTAGAATTTACATTATAAGTTAAACCTGCTAAAAAATTCATTTGGTTGCCACTTCCAGAATCTTTTAATCGCCATCCGGTAAAAGTTTGAACATTATCTGCACCACCATTAGCAACAAGACCTTGAATTGCTCCCTGAGTATAAATATTAAATCTACCTTTAGAAAAAGTAAGTTTCGCTTTTCCTCCCCAGTTATCTTTATTATTAATTTTATCAACTTTTACTATATTACCATCCATCATTTGAAATTCTCTTCCGCTTAAAGGTTGTCCACCCCAAATTCCTCCAAACTCAACTCCTAAAGCACCTAGTTTTGTTTTAAAATGAATTGTAGCTCTTTGCGTTTTGGGTGTTGGAAACGCTATGGATGTTAATGCAGCTGATGCGTTAGCAATATCCTCATGATATACTACAGAAGCATCAAAAATTCCAATTTTTCTACTATACTTTAGTAAATAAGCAGGGTTAGCACCCCACCATAATTGAGGTCCAAAAGCAGCTTTTAATCCCTTTAAACTTCTTTTTCCGTCAATTTCAAAACCTAAAGTTTCTCCATTATAAATATCTAAATTAGGACCATAATTAGCCTCTGAGTATAAAGCAAAGAAATCACCTTCGTAACCCCAATGGTAATGGCCTGTTCTGTAAAACCCTCTTAATTCAAAATCCTTTGCATTCCAAGAATAAGAAGCGTTATATACTTGCACTCTATTCAAATCATTCACAACGGTAGCTCCATCTGATGTTACAAAAGATTGTGCTCTACCTCTATTTTCATAAAAAATTTCGTTTATTGGATTTTCTGCTACTCTGCCCAATATATTTACATTAACGTTTGCTTTCATATTTGAAGTTGGATTTCCCTCTACTCCAATGTAATACGATTGCATATGATCAAAACCAGTTTTATTAGGATAGGCATTAGTATCTGGATTATCTGTTGCTGGAGTAGATAATAGACTACCACCTGTGTTGAAAGTTGTAAACTCTGCTCTTAAATTACTAATCTTTAAAATCCCACCTTCGTTGCTTGCCAAGGCTGCTTTATCGCCTCTTGCACGTAAAGTTGCATCCATAAGTTGCGCTTTATCAAAGTGATTATTTAATAAAGTTTTAGAAGTAGCATCAGCAAAAGGATTAAATTGGTGTAATTCTTTTAAGACATAATAAGCAGCACGAGGATACAATTGGTAAAACCCTTTATCGTTAGTTGGTCCTTTAGCACAGATACCAAACCACTCTTCATTCATATTATTCTCGCCTTCGGTATAGTCTTTTTGATAACCTCCGTTTGACCATGATGCATTATCATCATGCATGTCTAAATTTTTTGTTTGTCCATATTTCCACCAACCATCACTAAATTGAAAAGTAAAACCACCCAAACAGTTACCTGCTTTTCCC
This sequence comes from Flavobacteriales bacterium, assembly GCA_031387085.1. Lineage (GTDB taxonomy): Bacteria > Bacteroidota > Bacteroidia > Flavobacteriales > Flavobacteriaceae > Flavobacterium. The sequence goes on from JANNCY010000171.1 coordinate 8,528, forward strand.
ATTCCATATGCATTCTCATAAATTTCTTTCCAATTACCTTTCAGATAAAAAGCTTGTGAATTTTGATCTTCTTGGTTAGTGAGAACATTAAAAGCATCTGAGCCAAATTCAGTAAATAAGACGGGCTTACCATATTCTTTTTTCACACGATCATATAAATCTCCAAACGAAACACCTCTGTATACATTTGTTCCAAGTATATCAACGTCTTTACATTCTTCAGCAATGATATCCAAGAAAAGTAAATCTCCATTGCAAATGGCAATAGGATGAGAAGTATCAATTGTTTTCATGGCAACAACAGCTTCATTAAACAACTTATACATTGAACGAGCTCGAATTGTAGATTTCCTATCTTTTAAAGGAATGTTTTCAGTTTCAGCACCATCCCAAAACAGTCCGTAGTTGTTTTCATTTCCAAGAAGAAATAACAATAATCCTTTGGTGTCTTTGTAATCGGTTGCCATTTTCTTTACATCACTTAAAAGTAGTTCTTTAGTTTTAGCATCAGAATATTCAGTATTGGGAGTCCAAACTCCATTTATAGTCAAACCATAACGACCGAATGGATTATTAAGCATCGTATAAATACCATAATTAGTATGTATATATTCAATCCATTTTTTGGGCATTCCAGAATAAACTCTAATAGTATTTACACCCATATTCTTTAACAAACCCATTTCCTCATCTAAAGCTTGTTGAATAAATGAGTCCTTTTGATTCCATAAGCTATAGGAATAGTTAGTTCCAATAGGAAAATAATCCCAATTCATTCCATTAACTATAAAATCTTTTCCATCAACGACAAGCTTCATACCCTCCTTATTACTCAAAACTGCAACTTTGCTGCTTTGAGAAAAAACGGTTGGTGAAAAAATAATTAGGGTGAGTAGTAAAATAAAATTTCTCATGTTTAAAATTGTTGGTTTTGTATAAAATAGTTTAGTTTGATTGGTGATTAACAGCTACAATTAAGGAATTACTTAATTAATATGTATTTAATGAATGCCTTTTTTTTGATATTGATAATATTTACAACCAAAAATTAGCATTTCGTAAATTTACATTTTTTTACAAGTTGAAAAAAAAATATTGATTATAGAAACTATACATTATGACTTTAGATAAAAAGCACTAAGAAACTATAGCATTATTGATATAAAAGCGCTAAGCTATATTACAAGCGATGAAATATAAACCTACTTTGTATAGTTAATGTATAGTTTAATGGCAAATAAATTAACTGTTTATATTGATAATATGTACTCAACAAGTCCCGTAGCATGTGGTAAGTCCATTTTTTTTCGTAATCGATATCGTTTGATTTCAATACTTCTTACAGATATATTTAATAGTGGTGCAATTTCTTTAGAAGATAAGTTCAATCTTAAATAGGCACAAAGACGCAAATCATTTGGAGTTAAGGAGGGATGTGCTAATTTAACTTTCTTTAAAAAATCTTTATCAGCGGTGTCAAAAGCTTCTTTGAATACATTCCACGTATTATCATTAGATATGTTTTTATTTATGGTAGAAATAACCGATTTGATGCTTTTGGTTTCTCCTTCTTCTGAAGTCTTTTTCAAATCTTCTTTAATAAGTGAGAGCAGCTCATCTTTTTTAATCAAACTCATTGTAGATACAGCTAATTCGCGACTTTTACTGTCTATATCATGCGATAATTGTTCATTTCGGAGTTTCATTAACTGTTGATCGTTTTCTAATTCTTTAATTTCTAGCAATAGATTATTTTCTTCTATTAGTTTTTCTTCTTGTTTTTTGTAATAACTTTTATACGATTTATTAATATAATAGGCTAGTACAAAACCTAATATGAAATATAATATAATGGCAAAATTGGTTGCATACCATGGTTTTGAAATTACAAATCTATAAATAGCAATATTTTCAGGGGTTGAATTAGCTACTCTAGCTCTGACTTTAAATGTAAATTCACCTGTTGGGAGATTTTTAAAGTTAACCGTTGATTTAGTGCTCCACTCGCTCCATTCTTCCTGAAATCCTTCTAAAACAAATTGGTATTCGGCATTTATATACTTATCATACTCTGGAACGGTATAACTAAAAGTGAAATTATTTTCATCATACTTAAATTTACCTGATTCTGTAATAGAACAACTGACTGGCTCTTTACTTAATTTATTGCTACTAATATTGGAAATGGAAACGCTGTAATTTCTGAAACTCAATTCATTTAGATTAATAGTATAATAACCATCTGTTGTTCCTATAAGATATATAGAATTCGACAATTGAGTAATATTTTCATAGCCCGACATCGAATTGGTTAGCGATGATGGAACCGATAACGTATTTTGTTTTAGCCGAGTACTTAATTTACTCAATGAAAAATAGTGTATGTAATTCTTAGTAAACAGCCATATTTTATTAGAATCATCAACAATTAATTTACCCGAAGTATATTCGTCTTTTTGAAAAACAGAACTTAATAAAGTATCTTTTTCAAACTTTTGGACTTCCTTATTTAATTTAAAAATACCTGACTCACATGCATAATAGATAGCATTATTATATTTGGTAAGTGAAGCGTTTTTACCTTTTTGAGGTTCTGGAAATGTAGTGAAATCAAGTGCTTTATCGAAAGTATTATTCAAACCAAACATAAAAACTCCTTTGTATTCATGACTTATGTATACTTTATTCTGATTGGTAATTTCAAAATATTTTGACGAATAATCAAATCCTTTTACTTTATTACGAAACACCCATTGGTTGTTTACTTTTTCTAATACCGATATTCCGTAATAATTACCTTGTAATAAAAAATTAGGATGATTCGGAACCGATTCAAATTTCCATGTGCCCGATTGTGAAAAGATGGCACTTGCATCATCATTATTTACAATAAAAGTCCCAGAATCATGTCCGCAAAAAAGTGTTCCTTTGTATTCAAACAAAGACCAAACCTGGCCTTTGGTGGCACTGATTAATTTAAAATCATTTAATGAATTTATATCTTTATAAAAAAGACCTTGATTGGTTCCTATATACAATTTTCCATTATGAAGAATTGACGTATAAACGGTACCTAACAACCCTGAGTCATCAGAATAACACTTTACAGGTGATAAAAGATTGATACAATTAATGCCGTTATCGAGGCCTATCCATAAGTTTTTATCTACATCTTCAAAAAGAGATAAGGCCGTATTATTACTTAGCCCTTTACTTTGCGTAATATGGTATTTTATCTTTCCTTTTTCTGTTAGAATAAAAATCCCATTTGAAACCGTTCCTATAGCCAACGTTCCATCGGACAGAATTTGGCTGCAATAAACACTAGAAGAAGCAATTTGTGAATCGGCTTCTGTCGTATACTTGGTTAAACTAGCATTTATTAATTTGTAAAAACCAATATTCTGAGTTTCTATTAGCAATCCATCATCTTTTTCGATAACGCCAACTATTCTGTTGTTTTGTAATATTGAATTGTTAGATACTAATTTGCTTCCCCCATTTTCAATTTCATAAAGCCCTTCATTTAATACATGAAAATATATAGCATTATTGGTTTTGAATGCTTTTGTAATACTCCCCTTTGGGGTAATAATTTTAAAGCTATTCGATTTGGTATCATAAATGTAAATACGACTCAATGATTGAAAGACTACCCATTGCTCATAATTAATAATATTCCAAAACTGCTCGTCATCTAAAAGTTTTTGTTTTATTGATTTGCTAAGCGAAGTGTATCTTAATTGACCATTTGCATGTCGCTTCCAGTAACCAAATTCCATATAACACCCTGTAAATATTTTGTCTCCAATCACTTTTACAGAACGGATAATGCTTTCATTTGGAGATCGATTTAATAACCAAGTAGAACCATTAAATTCAAGTAAACCCTCATTGTTTGCAAAATAAATAAATCGGTTTTTATCTTGCGATATCATCCAATTTTGATTACCAGCAGCATATATAGATGTATTATATTTAATAATCGGAGGTAAGTCCTGAGCAAAGCACAGGGCATTGAATAATACCCATATTAAAGTATATTTTAAGTCAGTTTTTCGCATTTTAATCTCTTAATGATCGAACCATATTATTAAATAAAAAAGAAAGATATAAAAAAAACAATTCCTAAAGTACTTATATATTAAATATGAATTTATTTTTTGCCAAATTACAAAAAAAAAAGACTGCCATTTCAGACAGTCTTATAAATTTTTAATCTATAAAATTTATTCTTTAATGAATTTTGATGTAGAAATAGTTCCGTCAATAGTAGTTCTTACAATATAAACACCTGACTGCAATTGAGCAACATCCAATGTTACTAATTCTTTATTTGGCACTTCTGAGATTACTTCTTGACCTAAAATACTATAAATAGAAACTCTTTCAATATTCGCTGCAGCTTCAATATTTAAAATATTTCTTGCTGGATTTGGATACATCTTTATATTGGATGCATTAAAACTTGAAGTTCCCAAAATTGTATTTTTGTGGAAATAAATATTATCCAAATAAATATCTATAGGCAAATTATTATCAGCTCTAGCAGCTGTAATAACTATTTGAGCAATAGCTGTTCTGTCAAAATTTGGCGGAGCGCTAGCTGCTATAAAACTAGACAATGGAACATCTATTTGAACCCATTGACTACCTTGTAAAGTTGCTGGAACATATTGAATTGCACTTGTTTCTACATTTCCACCAAGATGGTTAGATAATTTGATACTGATCACTTGTCCAACAGGAAGTGGATTGGCAATCCAATAATCTAAATGAAAATGAGTAAAAGTTGCAGCATTAAATTTTGATGGTGAAAAGTCAATTCCACCAAATACTTGACCAGAATTCATATCCATTACTTTAGTAGCATTACCTAAAATTGGAAAATCATTAATACGACATGAACTTGGACCCCAATCAGGACCCCATTGAGCAACTGCAATATTAGCATATGCACCACTATAAATAGAAATAACATCTGCCACTGGTCTAGCTGGTGGTGTTGGAGCTGCAACTAATGGCGCAGGTACGCAAGCTGGACAAGAACCTCCACAATCGATTCCAGTTTCATTACCATCTTGAACTCCATTGTTACATGTAGTTACAACTTGAATAACAACTACATCATCAATAAATACAAATCCAGTAGCAGCACCCATGTCAAAAATAACTCTATCTGTAACAGCTTCTCCATAATTAATGGTGAACTGGTAGGTGAATGTTTGAGGGGTTGCAGTTAAAACAGGTGTAGCCGTAAGAGCTACAAATGGAGCACCACTCTGTCCGAGACCTGCTATCATAGTTCTTGTTACTGTAGTTGCGTCAGTAAATGCAACGAAAGATAATTGGTAAGTTTGACCACTTGTCAGAGCTACTATTTGACTCAAGTTAACATCATACGCATTACCCGCCGCTAATATTTGAGCTCGGTTAACCCAATTCGATCCACCCAAATCAACAACATTAGCAGCGTTTCCATACCATGGAGTTGCTGTACCTGTTTGGAAATTACCATTAGTCACTATTTGAGAAAATGACAGTGTACATAACATTAATGATAAAAGTAAAGTAATTTTTTTCATAATATAAATTTTTTTAGTTATTTTCAAAGATAAGTACAAATTTTAAATGCTTTTTTTTAAACACTATATAAAAACTATACAATATAAAATCTTTTAAAATAACCATAAATAGCTTACAATGATAGTATTTTCAAGCACTTACAGCCTCACTATTGAAAAGACAAAAAAACAAAAATGTTGTAGTAATGTTGTACTAAATAAGAAAAAGTAAAAAAATAATTACTAATCTTTGTGTAGTATTTGTATTTTTTTACAACAAAAAAAACACTATATATAAATATTTACATCATTTGTTAAACATTCATCAAGACCATATTTAACCTTTTCTAATACAAACATACAAAAGAATTCCACTCTTAATTTATTATCTTTGTAAAAACTTGCTTTATCAATGATTACAAAAGATTTCTCCATTCTCGAACCTAAAAAAAACATACTAATTAAAGGAGCTCAGATACACAATTTGAAAAACCTTGATGTAGCCATACCAAGAAATCAATTGGTTGTAATTACCGGTCTTTCTGGTTCTGGAAAATCATCATTGGCTTTTGATACTTTGTATGCCGAAGGACAGCGCCGGTATGTTGAAAGTTTATCTTCGTATGCGCGTCAATTTTTGGGAAGATTGGACAAACCCAAAGTAGATTATATAAAAGGTATTGCTCCTGCTATTGCCATTGAGCAAAAAGTGAATACTACCAATGCACGTTCTACAGTTGGCACTTCTACCGAAATTTACGATTATTTAAAATTACTTTTTGCGCGTATTGGAAAGACAATTTCTCCAATTTCTGGTAAAGAAGTAAAAAAAGATACCGTTTCTGATGTTATTGCTGAAGTAAAAACATTGGATTCAGACAGCAAATGGCTGCTCCTTGCCCCTATTCATTTAGAAGAAGGAAGACTATTAGAAGACAAATTAAAAGTCCTTTTACAACAAGGTTTTGCTCGAATATTAGTCGATAATGAAATGGTTCGTTTGGATGAAATTAATCAACATACTTTAGACAATAAAGACATCTTACTTATCATTGATAGAATTATTGTTAAAGAGGAAGAAGAATTTTACAACCGATTGGCCGATGCAGTACAAACTGCTTTTTTTGAAGGCAAAGGCGAATGTTTTCTTCAAGAATTGGACACGAATAAAAAATTCAATTACAATTCCAATTTCACTCTTGACGGAATAACTTTTCTAGAACCTAACATTCATTTATTTAGTTTCAATAATCC